>CAYIMI010000042.1:0-6962 GCA_964364445.1 uncultured Gammaproteobacteria bacterium | reverse complement strand
AAAATTGATAATTTTGGGAAAGAATTAAATTCCATAATTTTTTTATACTGTAATTGATTAGTTAAAAGTTTTGCATAAAATTGAGACATTTTTGGATACTTTTCCGGGACCGTCATAACACTCCCCCATCCCCGATTTGAAGATAAAACATAGTAATCAGCTCTCATTAACATGTCATTCATTTTTTGCCATTTATCATCTGTGTCTTGATCAAAAATTGGCAGTTGATCACTTGAAAATTGTTTTCCATAATTATTTATTACGCCCATTGGTAATACATCGTCCCAGGATTCCCCAATAATTAAGCTGTTCGAAGGTAAATTTTTATAAATCCATTCTGAGGCAGTTACTCGAGAATTTTTATTTAAATATATTGAAGAAAACATTATCGGCCAAAGTAATAAAATACAAACTGAAATAAAGATAAAAATATAGCTGTATTTTTTTGGGTATAAAATATGTTTGTCTTTTAATTTAAATTTGTAGTTAATTAAATATTCGATCCCAATTGCAGCAAAGATAGATAAAAAGGGATAAATGATAATAAAATATCTCAAGGTTGGCGTTACTTGAATACTCTGATAACCAAAAAATCCGAGAGTCCAAAAAAGAATGATTAATATGGGAATGGATTCCCGCCGGAGTTTATGCTGAGCTTGTCGAATGTACGGGAATGACAGAACAACTTTTATCATTCCAGTTATTACCAAAATCGCATACGGTATACCCAGCCCAAAGATAATGTTGTTCTCCAAGCCATGTATCACTGTATTTTTATTCAGCCATTGGACCATCGGAGGGAACCAATTGTCCATACTTTTAATTGTCATATTTTTTAAGGATTTAATATTTTCAATAAAAGTTGCACTTATGGTTGGATCAAATAAATTTTTATTTTGAAAATAATACGGATCAGCTAAACGGAGAGTGAAATAGCCAAACATAAAATAAACAAAAACAAAACCGGCTGTTTTAATTAAAGACTGTCTTTGGCTAAAGATAGTCTTTATTAAGAATAATAGGTTTAACGGTAGAATAAATAATGCTGTTATCTTACAAGATAACGCTAAACCAAAAAAAACGGACGACAAAAAAATATCTCGTAGGGGCGAGGTCTTCTCGCCCTTCATTGAATACCGCAATGCAAAATAGAATGATCCGAACATAAAAAAATTTAAGAAAGTATCAACGGCAAAAAAATGAGAAAGCTGAGTTGGGAGAACCGCAATCGCATAAAAAAAACCTGCCCAATATTTTAAATTGGGTGAAAACCGATTTTTTTTCTCTAATAACTCAACTGTTTTTATAATGAAAAAAATAATTAAAATGTCAAAAAAAGCTGAAAGCTGACGACCTAAAATCGTAAAATCATTATAGTTATCAAAGTTATAAACAACTGCTAAATACTTAGTTAAGATTAGGGGAAACCTACCATAAACAAAAAAATTAAAGCCGATATTTGCCGGATTCATCAATGAAGTTTTTTGATCGAAGTATTGATTAATTGAAGTTGGCAGTTTCATCGCTGTCCCGACCATGGTTAGGAATCGTTCATCTGGATGAAGATGAAAATTCTCATCCCAATTGAGATTATTAAAACGGAAAAAAAATGCCAATACAATTATGCCAAAAGTAATTAATATTTTTTTCATTTAAATATTTTCTTGAACGGGTTTAGGGATTTTATAAATGCATATTTTTCATTATCTATATAAAAACGCAGAATATCTCGTGTCGTAACTATTCCCAAAGGCCGTCTTTCGTTATCTATGACAATAACGCTGCCAATTTTCTTATTGACGATAAGATTGATCACTTCTATTAAGTGTTTTTCTTTTGATAAAGTTAATACATAATTTTTGGCAAAATTTTTTACTCGGTAATTATAAAAGCTTATTTTTTCATTAACTCTCTCTCCATGATGGCTCGCATATTTTGGGCTGATCATTAACTTGATTAAATCATAATAACTCAAAACTCCTTTAAGTTTCTTATCATGATTGATGACGATTAATTTAGATATTTTTTTGGCTTTAAAAAGATGAATTGCTTGAGTAATTGTATCGTCTTCAAAAACCGTCACCAACCCCTGCCATCTTTTATTAATAATCTCTTCAACCCTAACTTTAAAGATTGAAAGATCCTTAAAATATGATAATATCCTTCGGGCAGAAATAATTCCCAAAAAAATTTCGTTCTGGGGATCAAAAACTGGTAAGTAATGAATTTTTGATTCAATAAATAGTTGACAAACTTTAGATAGTGGATAGTTAAGATAAACTTTTGCCGTGTGCATTAAACAATGCTCAGCCTTAGTATTTCCAGGAAATGAGGTTTTAATCATCGTAAAATATGGACTAACAACTCCCATATATTTATCCTCTTTATTAAAAACAAAGGCGGCATCGTGTGAAGTGGATAATTTACTTAAAACTTTGGAGAGGTGATCTTCAGGAAAAACTTTTATAATATCGTTTTCTTTTAAGATGTTTAAAAGACGCATAAGTTAGTTATATCACAAAAATTCCATCTTTATATATGATTTTTTTTGACCCATCTTTCATAATTGCCTCAACCGTCTTTGGATTGGTATTAATGATGTCACAATGTTCGACAGATTCATTAAAACCCAAACTCTCCCAATCAGATTCTTTCATCTTTTTAACATCTCCAGTGTAACAGTCATGATACGATGTGCCAACCGCCAAATGGCTGTTCCCAAAATCCCCTCCAAAATTTTCATCGTACAAAGTATTGGCCATAAATTTAGAAATTTTTGAAAATCTTCTGTCAGTAAGAGAAAACTCTCCAATTTTATTAGCATTCTTTTGAGAGATCATTTCTTGAAGTAGTTTTTCATTTTTATCGGCAGTCGCTTTTATCACAATTCCATCTTTGAATTCTAGTTGTATGTCTTTAATAATATTTCCATATCTGTAAAGCGGAAAGTTGAAAAATATTTTACCATTGACCCCCCGCCAATCGGGTGAGGTAAAAATCTCAAATGAAGGAATATTGGCGCCCCGTCCACCCTGCCATAATCTTTTTTCTCCAAGCTCAATATACAAATCAGTTTTTTCTGAGATCATGTGAAAAGTTTTAACTGGCAAATTATTAAGCTTTTTCTTTAAGTCATTAATTTGTTGAAAAGTTTTTTTCCATGTAGGGATCGGGTCTTCCGATCCTAGATAACAAGCATTTATAATTTCATCCCAAAATTCCTTTAGCGAAATACCCGATTCCTTAGCCATTCCCTCAGTCCCATAGAGACATAACGTCCATGTGAGTTTTCCTTGATCCTCTTTTTCAAAAAGCCATTTTCTAAGCAATCTTTTATCACCGCTATTACTGGCAATAATTTTTTTAGGGTCAACCGATTTAAGTAAAAACGGATCAGTCGGAGCGATTAGATATATTCTATGGTCAATTGTATTAATTAAAGCTTTTGTGTAGTCTTTTGGAAAAAATTTGAGCTGATCATCATTGGCATTTTCAAACATAACTTTTTGAAATCCTTCTTCGATCCCCTTAACCATTGGATGGGCGCCCTTTTCAAGAATCCGTTTATAAACAGCGAGTGCGAGTGGAAGAGCTTCTGAATCATATTGAAGATAGACAACCTGTCCCGCCTTAACTCCTTTACCCTTTCCAAGAGCAAAGTCAATCATCACCTTGGCATAGTTTTCGAGAATTTTTTTATCGGGAACGTGCATAAGAAATAAATTATACTATTCTTTTGGCAAAAAATGTCTGAGTATGTGCCCTGCATCGGCGACGGCCCGATCACCGATCAAATAGTAGTTCGGACTTAATTCTGAGGCAACTCCAACGCTATAGAAAACCGATTCAATTCCCATTTCCGTCAAGGCTTTTTTCATAAGCAAAACTCCTGCCTGCGTCAGACTAACTGATCTATGAAAGATTTTACTAGGTTTTATGCCCAGATTTTCTGCCGCTAAAATAAAAGCTGTACTCGATGCACCCGACGCTGGATTAACAAAATCACTAATTAAAATGGGTTGATCGTTGATCATTAATAATTGTTTTTTATCTCGCCAAAGCACAGTTACTGATAGGTTTGTTGTTGGCTCCCCAATCAAGTGAGTCCTTTTGGTAACAACACGAATTTCATTTTTAAGTTTTGCATTCTGACTTTTTTCTAATGCTAATCTCGTTGTGATTAATCCGGCTCGCTCTAAACTAATTGCAGGTATGTTATGGTCTTCGATTTTAAATTGTTTTTCATGTTTACTAAGCAGCTCGTATCCTTCTTTTGCCAATTGAAAATATTCGCTGGCGATTCCTGTGTCATGATAAAAAACTGAGTTATAAACTATTTTTTGGGCTATTACATTAATCTTATCCATCAAATATTTGGCGTTATCATAATAATTTTCCAAAATAAATATTTTATTTTTCTCCAAAGCTTTTAAATTCCAAGGACCAAACTGCCCATGATATTTTCCAATTATTTTTTTATAAAGATCTTTAAATTTGACGATGTGGTCAACTTTGTAATCGCCAAAAAAATTATTGGGGTCTAGAAGAAGTGGGCTAACGTCAATCTTTTTACCGTCTTTGCCTGACTGAATGACTACTTTATCGAAGATCATAAAAATTTATTAATTTCATTCCTCAATTTCATCGCTTCGTCACGTGGATTTTTAGCAAATATAATTCCCCGAGAGGAATTTATTATCAACCCTTGTTTTTTTGAATTTAATCCCGCCTTAAGAGTTGCTTCAAGATCGCCTCCTTGAGCTCCAATACCAGGAACAAGTAAAGTCATATCCCCGACTATCTTTCTCACTTCTCTCAATTCATCTTGATATGTAGCCCCAACAACCAACATACAGTTTTTATTCGTATTCCACTTTTTCGAAACGTTTTCAGCGACTATTTCATATAAATATTTGTCTCCAATCTTAAGATTTTGGAATTCATCGCTCCCTGGGTTTGAGGTTTTACATAATATAATAATTCCTTTATCTTTTAGGTCTAGAAATGGTCTTATAGCCTCTTCTCCTAAGTATGGATGCACGGTCACAGCATCAGCGGAAAGGTATGTAAAGATAAATTGAACATAACCTTTGTTTGTGTTGCCAATATCCGCCCGCTTAGCATCAATGATTATTGGAATTTCAGGATATTTTTTCACTATATAGTCACAAGTATCTTTTAAAGCATTTACTCCTTCATGTCCTATAGCTTCATAGAAGGCAGTGTTCAACTTGTATGAACAAACAAGGTCGGCAGTGGCTTCAATGATGGTCTTATTGAACGAAAGTAAGGATAAATATTGTTCGGTTGGAGTTGAAATTGGATATTTCTTTTCACCAGATGAAATCTTATTTATGTCACTATCCAACCCAACGCAAACCAGTGATTTATTTTTCTTAACAATCGCATCCAATTTTTCTTGAAAGGTCATAGGTTATTATAATTTATAATTTTTTAAGGTATAAAAAGAGCTTTTTAAAATACCTTTTTTTTCAATTATACCTGCTTTATTTAGTTTTTGTAAATCGTTATAGGCTCCTTTAGGACTAAGGCTCGATATCTTCATATATTCTGAAGTAGTTATTGAACTATGCTCCTTCAAGTATAGAATAATTTTCTTTTGTCTTTCATTTAAATGAAGTTTAATCTGTCTTGGTTTTTTCTTAATTAGTGTTTCTATCTGCGTCTGCGCCCTTTGCGCTTGGACAAATAGAGCCATTGTAAAATACTCAAGCCAGATTGATAAATCAGGTTGACCTTCGACTCGATGTGAATCGGCACTGTCTAATGCCTCATAGTAGAATTTTCTTTGCCGATTATAATAACTCTCCAGTGAAAAGTATTTAATAAAATCATATCCATACTTTTTTAGTATTAATTTCGTAAGAATCCTCGTCGTTCTACCATTGCCGTCAATGAAAGGATGGATTGCCACCAGCTTATAATGGGCAATGCCTGCATATAAGATTGGACTTAAATTATGTGGAGTTGGATCATTTAACCAATCAACAAACTCAACTGTAAGAATTGGCACAGCTTTAGGTTTGGGAGGTATATATGTTCCAACATATAATTCTTTTGTTCGATACTTTCCTGCTTCTTCATCCCTTATACCATTTAAAACAAGTCCATTTATTTTTAAAATAATTTTTTCAGAAATTTTAAAGTTAGAATTAATTGGAAGACCTGAAATATATTTAATTGCTTTATAATAGTTTTCAACTTCTTTAACATCTCGTTCATACCCTTTGATCTTATCCCCTTTTAAAACGCCACGAACCTGTTTTTCCGAAAGACTATTACCTTCAATGCCAGTTGAGGAATGAATGATTTCGGATAAAATTCTATTTTGATATTCTTTTTGGTATTTGATCGGTAACGGACTACTCTTTAAGTAGCCGTAAATAATACCAATTTGAGTCAAATATTCAGTGATTTTAGGAGAAATTTTAAAATATGGAGTATACATATGTACCGATATTGTACCGATAAACTACCGATATTGCAAACGATCTTTTCGCGCCACATTCCCGCCACTATTCACGACAAAAGATGATACACTCCAACCTAAAAATAATTAAAGTATATGGTAAAATAGTTAGATATGGTAAATATGTGGGATTACGATATTAACGAGCTTAAAAAAACCGAAAAAGGACGGATCTTCATTCTTGAGCGGATGATAAATTATGGTCCTGGAAAAGAAAAGATTAAGCTCTCTATGGTAAAAAAATATTGGGATAAACTTCATTTTAGAAACGTAAATGTAAAAAAGTTGTGTGAACTTTTAGTTTATGGAAAAATTATTACTAAAGAGCGTTACATAACTCCACAAGAAAGATTAGGAATAAAGGATAACGATGAATGGTTTACTTATTGTAGTAAACGTGGATTTAAACCATTTTTAGATTGATTATTCTCAGCTACACTGTCATTCCCGCGGAGGCGGGAATCCAGGCTAA
>CAYIMI010000041.1:0-7149 GCA_964364445.1 uncultured Gammaproteobacteria bacterium | reverse complement strand
ATTGAAGGTCTTTTTTTTGGGCGGCCAAATCAATTATTTGTTGAGGGACTGGTTCATCAATCGCGCCGGTAAAGCCGGCCTTGATAGTTATTGGAGACGGGTTGTTGGTACCTGGTGACTGGTTAGTTTCGACAGTGGTAGGAATAAGATTAGTGACGGGTTGTTGGAGATTGGTGACTGGTTTCTGTTTGGTAAAAGGAATAACAATTATAAGGATAAGTAATACAATAAGAGCTCCGGAAATGGCGAGATAGACTTTAATGTTTGAATTGTCCATAATTTGATTATATGATACGAATAAAACAATTCATACGAATGTTGCGAATATGCTAATCTCGTTTTCTTAATATTATCCGTATATTCGCGTCATTAGCATTGATTTTTTCTTATCCGTATCATTACTTCTTTACGCCAAACGCCAATCGATATAATGGGTATGGGTAACGACTATTTTCATTATAAGGGATTTCATAACGACCGTAGGCAGGATCATAAGCAAAAATATTTCCTTTACTATCAACATCAGTTATCCAGAAATAATGACCGCAACCTTTTTCACAAAAACTAGCCAAAGTAAAAAAAGTCCAGCCAGCACTTAGATATTTTCGGAGTTGTGGGACAACTGTGTCAGATTTTTCAGAATTAAAAACTAAATAATCAGTGGTTTTTAAACCGAGGCCTTTTAAAAGTTCATGGGCGTCGGTATAACGAGAACCATCACATCCAAGTAAATAGTTATTTTTTTTGTATAAATCAACAATCGTTTTTAAATCATAATCTTTACTTAAATAACTTGAGGCAATCATTGATACGGTTGCCGCTCCGCAACCAGCACTACACATAGTACAACCATTTGGTAATGAGATATTTCCTTGATCTCCGCATTGAGCATAGTATGTTAGTGACTGGTTGTTAGTGGCGGGTGACTGGCTTGGTGACGGGTTATTGGTGATTGGAGTCGGGTTGTTGGTAGCAGATGACTGGTTAGTGCTTGACCCTTTGCCAATGTTATTCAAATCATCCATTAATTGAAAAAAATCTTTTACTTTATTTTCGAGCTTATGGATAGAATCACTTGGGGTAGGAATGATTTTTTTATCAGTAAATAAGATATTTTTTTTACCACCATTACTATCAATAATAGAACTTAATTGATTTTGATCAATCCATTGATCAAACATTTCTTCAGCTTGGGGAGTTTTTTTTTCGACAACAATTTTGTCTAAATCGGCTACATAGGCAACTTTAAAATCCAATGTCTCGACAGGTTCTAATATTGATATTTGTTGTTGGTATCCAGTGATTAGTTGTTGGGGATTATTATCTTGTTGGTTCACAGATCCTCCATCGCGAGGAATACTTGTTGGCAAAGGTGAACCCTTTTGATTATTAGTGGCAGACTTTTTTTGTAGAGAAAGAAGCATTGTAGTGATTACTAAAAGGATAAGAAAAGCTCCAGCGATGACTAGGTATATTTTTTTCATAGAGGTAATTTTAGTCTGGATTCCCGCCTACGCGGGAATGACAGTCATGGTTCTGTTGACAATCGACCCCATTTTATTCATAATGAAAATATGGCTGACTATTTTGATTTTATTAAAAAACCGACTACTAATGCAACAGCAAATCCACCAGCGGCAGATGATAAGGCGAAAATGTCAAATGGACAAATGACAAATAACAATTCAATAACAAATAAACAAATAACAAATGATAAAACAGTGAATCCGGTTGTTCCTACTACTAATCCTTCGCCACCAGTCAAAGAGAACAACCCGTCACCTGTCACCAACAACAAGTCTCCAACCTCTAACAACCTTGATCTCATGACTCATCTGACCCAACGTTCCAATCGTGTCATGATGGCGGCCCAGACAAAAGCAAAAGAATTGAAGGCGGATTTAGTTGACAGCGAACATCTTTTGTATGCCTTAACAACTGATAGTGAGATTTATAATTTGTTAATTGAATCTAAAATCCAACCTCAGTTGGTCACTGATGAATTAAATAAAATATATAAGCGAGGAACGATTGATCGAGTAGTTCAGTTTTCTCCAAGAATGAAAAAGATTCTCAATGACGCGCTCGTCGTTGCTCGAAAATTGGGATTTGAATTTATTGCCCCGGAACATTTACTATTAGCATTATTCGAAGAGGGTGAAGGAGTGGGTGCACGAGTCTTAGTCAAACTAGGTTTAAATAAAGAAGAGATAAATAAAAAAGTTGTTGGAAAAAAAGAAGGTTTAAATGAAGAAGAAAAAAAAGCTCAGAGTAAGAAAAAAGCCCTTGAACAGTTTACTGTTGACCTAACTGCAAAAGCATCACAAGGTTTGTTGGATCCAGTAGTTGAGAGATCATCTGTGATTGAAAGAGTAATTCATATTTTATCTCGTCGAACAAAAAATAATCCTTCACTGGTCGGGGAGGCGGGAGTTGGAAAGACTGCTATAGTCGAAGGTTTGGCCGAAAAGATCGTTGCCAAAGAAGTACCTGAGCCACTTCTCAATAAAAGAATTCTTCAATTAGATTTGATGAGTATGTTGGCCGGTGCTTCCCACAGGGGAGAGTTTGAAGAAAGAATGAAAGATTTGATTGAAGAAGTAAAAGCTAGCCAGGGTCAAATTATTTTATTTATTGATGAGATTCATAATATTGTTGGAGCCGGTGCATCTGGGGAAGGGTCTCTTGACGCCTCAAACTTTTTAAAACCAGCTCTAGCTAGAGGTGAAATTCAAATTGTTGGAGCGACCACCTTAACCGAATATCGAAAATATGTGGAAAAGGATCCAGCTTTAGAGCGACGATTTCAACCAGTTCTTGTTCCTGAGCCAACTGAAGAGCAAGGGATAAAAATGCTCAAATCAATTAAAGATAAATATGAAGCCTTTCATAGAGTTAAGATACCAGATGATGCGATTGAAGCAGCTGTCATTTTATCAAAACGTTATGTTGGTGATAGATTTCTACCAGATAAAGCCGTTGATCTAATTGATGAGGCGGCCGCCGCTGTTCGTCTTCCACTAATTTCATTACCTGAAGAGATAAAGTCACTTGAGACAAGAATTGCCCAATTGAATCAAGAATTAAAAGAATCAGAAAAAAAAGCTGATAAAGTTAAATCTCGAATACTTAGATCAAAAATTGACGAAATTGATTCAGGCCTTAAAGAAAAGAAAGAAGAGTTTAATCTTAAAAAAAGCCAATCGACTGGAGCCGTGACTGTTGAAATCATTAAAGACATTATTGCCCGTTGGACGGGGATTCCGGTTGCAAAAATATCTTCTTCCGAGACGGAAAAATTAACCCATTTGGAAGATATTATTCACAAAAGATTAATTGATCAAGAAGGAGCAGTTGCCTCGGTCTCTCAAGCGGTAAGACGCGGACGAGCTGGACTTAAGTCAGCAGCCAGACCAATTGGTAGCTTCGTCTTTTTAGGTCCAACCGGTGTAGGAAAAACAGAATTAGCTAAAGCGTTGGCTGATATCTTATTCGGAAGCGAAGAGCTGATGATCAGATTTGATATGACAGAATATATGGAGAAGCACGAAGTTGCAAAACTACTTGGTGCACCTCCAGGTTATGTTGGTTACGAAGAAGGTGGAAAGTTAACCGAGCAAGTGAGAAGAAAACCATATAGCGTTGTCCTTTTTGATGAAGTGGAAAAAGCTCATCCGGACATATTTAATATTCTTCTCCAGATACTTGACGATGGAAGGTTGACTGATAATAAAGGTCGTACAATTTCTTTTAAAAATACTGTGGTAATTTGTACTTCTAATCTTGGGACAAAATTGATACAAGACGAATTATTGAAGAATAAATCCGAAATCCGAAATCCGAAATCCGAAACAAATCTAAAATCCAAAAATGTAGAGCCTGCCCAGAAAACAAAAGAAGAAGATGATAAGGATAAAAATAAATTTAAAAGCATAAAGGAAAAAGTCATGGTGGAATTGACTAAATTTTTTAAGCCAGAGTTGATCAATCGTTTTGACGAAGTGATTGTTTTTGAGCCATTAAGATTTCAAGACATGGTTGAGATAGTTAAACTACAAATGAAAGGTGTTGTTAAAATGATTGAGGAGCAAAATATGGGATTTGCCTACACTGATGAAGTAGTCCAAGAAGTAGTTAAAGCTGGATTTGATCCATTGTATGGAGCGCGACCATTGAGGCGAGCAATTCAAAAGCTAATTGAAAATCCAATTTCTAATTTAATTATTGATGGGAAAGCAAAAGCTGGAGACTTGATCAGAGCAAGAGTAGATAGAGATGAACTTATATTTGAAATTGAAAAAACTGTTTTTGTCCCTAAGACTAGTAAAAACTATCATTGCCAATCATGTGGTTGGAGTTTTGACAATGAGGTTATCCAAAATTCAACAACGATCTGTCCAAAATGTATAAAACATGATGTTAAGATTGTTGAAAAACCGAAAGCGGAAGAACTAAAAATACCTGAAACAGCGGTTAAGGAAGCAGAAAAGACAACAGATGTTAAGCCAGCTGGATTCCCGCCTCCGCGGGAATGACAATACATTTTATGTTAATATTTCTTCTCCTCATAGTAGCAATCTACGTTATTTCAAGATTGATATTAAAAGAACTCTTTATATTTTTAAGAAATTTTTTTGAGACAGATTTTCCAGTTTTTGTTTTAGTTTCTTTTATCTTTCTTCCCGGAACAATTATCCATGAAACCGCTCACTTTATCACTGCGTTATTTCTTATTTTACCGGTCAAAAGTATGTCAGTTTTCCCTAAATGGGACAACAACGAGATAAAGTTAGGAGAAGTTCTTTTTGTAAAAAAAGATTTTTTAAGAGCAATTTTAGTCGGAATTGCTCCAATATTTTTTGGAATTGGAATATTATTTTCACTATTTTATTTTAATATTTATCCGGCAAACAATATTGGATTAAATATTTTATATTCATATTTAATTTTTTCTATATCCGCCAATATGTTCTCTTCAAAACAAGATCTTAAAGATTCATTATTGATTATTCCGGTAATACTTTTAATGATAATAATATTCTATGTTTTTGATATTAAAATCAACATGAACAATATAAATGTTATAATAAATAAGATTAATTTATATATTTTTTTTGTTTTAATAATAGACGCTATATTATTCGGAGTTTTGAAGTTATCAAATCGTTTTATTAAAAGATGAACTATCTTGCGCAAAAATTAAATATTGGCGAAGGAACTGGAACCTCTATTCAAGGTCCTCTCGACTCAAGTGTTGATTCATTAGGGGCGATTATTTCTAAAGGCTTGGGCTTTATTATGCCGATGGCAGGAATCGTTCTGCTTTTTGTTCTGATTTCCGGAGGGTACGACTATATGATGTCACAGGGAAACGCCGATAAAATTAAGTCCGGTCAGGCAAAGATTACCTCAGGTATTATTGGTTTTATTCTTTTGATTATTTCCTTTTTAGTTACAAGACTTATTGCTTTCATCTTTGGTCTTGGTGGAGGGATTTTTTAATGGAACCCCCAATTGTTATTTCCGTCGGCGGCAGTCTTATTGTTCCCAATAGCGGTATTGATACTGACTTTTTAATTAAGTTAAATAAATTAATTCGCGAAGAGGTTACCAGTGGAAAGAGGTTTATGTTAATTGCCGGGGGAGGAAAATTAGCTCGACGATATCAGGAAGCAGGAACAGCGGTTATTGGAAAATTAACCAGAGAGGACCTCGATTGGTTGGGGATTCATTCAACTCATCTTAACGCACATCTCCTTAGAACCATATTCCAGGATATTGCAAATCCAAGAGTCATGCAGGATTATGATCGTCGTCTAGAAAATTGGACTGAACCGGTCGCGATTGGAGCCGGCTGGATGCCAGGTTGTTCGACCGATTATGACGCAGTAATACTAGCGCGTGATCATAAAGCAAAGATGATAATAAATATGTCAAACATTGATTATGTTTTTGACAAAGATCCTGGTAAATTTTCTGATGCCAAGCCATTAAAAAAAATTACATGGGAAGAAATGAAAAAATTAGTCGGAGACAAGTGGTCTCCAGGACATAATTCACCTTTTGATCCAATTGCCACAAAACTTGCTGAAAGCTTAAAGCTAACTGTTGTGATAGCCAATGGAAATGATATGGAAAATATTAAAAAAATTATTAATGGAGAATCTTTTAAAGGTACAGTCATAAGCTCATGATTCTTAAATCGATTTCGTTTAACCACTTCAGAAATTTCAAAGAGAAACAATTTGACATCAATCCTAATTTGACGGCGATATTTGGGGATAACGCCCAAGGCAAAACTAACTTATTGGAAGGAATTTATTTTATATTAAAAGGTGAAGGATTTCGAGAAAGTAAGGAAGAACAGTTAATTATCTTCAATGAAAAAAATGGTTATGTAGATGCTAAAATAGAAGATAAAAAAAATAAGGATATTAGTAATCTAAGGATAGATCTAACTATTAATGATTTTGGTTTAACAAAAACATATTTTCTAGAAAAGACAAAAAAGGGACGTCATTCATATCTAAAAAATTTAATACCGGTCGTATTATTTTCTCCAGAACAGATAGAAGTGATAGATAGAACGATGTCAATAAGGCGCGAATATTTTGATAAATTTTTATCTGGAGTTGATTCTGAATATAAAAAAAGATTGACTAACTATAATCAAGCATTGAGAAAAAGAAATAAAATTTTGGAGTCTGGTTTTAATAGTCAAAATCTTGATGCCGAGTTGGACTACTGGAATAAATTACTTATTGATAACGGATCTTACTTAATTTTTAAAAGAAAAGAATATATTACATATTTAAATTCAAATAAAACAATAGATTCAAAAGAATTTTCCATCGAATATAAAGAAAGTCCTTTAAGCTTAGATCGTTTTAATGAATCTTTACCCAAAGAATTATTAATCAAAAGAACTTTAATTGGTCCTCATCGTGACGAATATAATATTTTTCTAGTCAATAAGTTAAAAGTAAAAAAAGATATTCATATGTATGGGTCGAGAAGTGAACAGCGATTAGGTTTGTTCTGGCTTAAAATTAATGAACTAAAATATTTAGAAAATTATTTTAAGAAAAAACCAATTTTGTTACTTGATCAGTTATGTTCTCAGCAACAGCAAAATAATAAATTAATATT
>CAYIMI010000040.1:0-7168 GCA_964364445.1 uncultured Gammaproteobacteria bacterium | reverse complement strand
ATATCGTTTTTCCGAGCGCCAATTGCCCGCCTAATACCGACTTCTTTGGTTTTATCAGACACGGTCACATACATAATATTCATTATTCCAATTCCTCCGACCAACAGGGATATACTAGCAATTGCCACAAGAACCAAATTCAAAATCCCGAAAATACCATTGACCACTGATAAGATTTCCGTCGGCTCAACAATACTAAACTCATCATCTTTATACCTTTTCAACATTGCATCTTTTACTTCTTCTTTTACCGTTGCGATACTAATATCTTCATCGGTCTTCATAGCAAAACGAATAAACTTTTTGTCAGGGTCAAAGATAAATCCGGTTGTGTAAGGACCAAAAAAATATGAGTCATAGTCAGGTCCTCCAAATCCTCCCCCGCCCTTACTTTTTATCACTCCAATTATGGTAAAGCTTACGTTATCAATTGTTACTTTTTTATCAAGCGACTCACTGATCGATCCAAAAAGTTTTTCGGCTATTTTTGGCCCAGCTACAAGAACTTTAGCCCTTTTATCAATATCTCGCTTATCTAAAAATCTACCTTTATCTATCTCAAAACCGGAGATATCAAAAAAAGCATCGGATGAAAAAAATATTGTTACAAATTCTGAGTCTCTTGCTCCTTTAGCTGTCCCCGATTTTGATGAAAGAGGAGTAATTGACTTAACGCTTCTAACTCGTTTCAAATTATTTAAATCTTTTAGATCAAAACGGTTTCCAAGTAACGAAGACTCCCCAAACCCTCCACCTTGTAACAACTTTCCCGGAGCCACAAACAAAGTATTGCTCCCCAAAGAATCAAACTGATCGGATATATATTTTTTTAATCCTAAGCCCATAGCCGTTAGCGTAACTACAGCAAACACTCCAATTAGAATTCCCAAAGAAGTCAAGAATGTTTGCATCTTGTTTCTTCTAAAATCTTCTAAGGCCGATTTAACAATAAATAAAAAATAGTTCATATTATTTTTCTACTCTTCCATCTTTGACTTTAATAATTCTTTTCCCATATTTAGCAATGTCAACTTCATGGGTAACAATGGCAATTGTAATTTTTTCCTCCTCGTTTAAAGTTTTTAGCAGTTCCATTATCTCCGTGCCCGTCTTACTATCAAGATTTCCTGTTGGCTCATCAGCCAGAATCATCTTTGGTTCCATTATCAACGCTCGCAATATGGCTACTCTTTGTTGTTGTCCACCGGAAATTTTATTTGGATAGGAATTTTCCTTGCCCAACAGACCGAATCTTTTAATCAACCCCATAGCTTTTTCGTGCGGATCATACTCCAGTTTTTTTCTAGCATAGAAGGATGGTAGTAAAATATTTTCAAGAACAGTTAGTTTTGGAATAAGATTAAATTGCTGAAATACAAATCCTATAAATTCATTACGGAGTGAGGAAATCTGGTCATCGTTGAGTTTGGAAATTTTCCTTCCTTGAACAATAATTTCTCCGCCGGTTGGTTTGTCAAGCAATCCAATTAAATGCATGAGAGTCGATTTTCCAGATCCCGATGGACCAATAATTGAAACAAATTCTTTTTCTTTTATTTCAACAGATGATTCCTTAAGAGCATAAAAAGTCGTTTCTTCATCTATTTTGTAGCTTTTAACGACTTCGTCTAATTTAATCATAGATTATTTCTTTTTCTTGAAGTCCGTTTGTAATCACATATTTTCCGTCAATTTCTTGAGTAATATCAATATACTTTTTTACTTTTTTATTAGGTTTTCCAATATATACATAATCACCCTTTCCATCTTTTTTAATGAATGATGAAGGAGCTGATAAGACATTTTTTTCTTGTTTAATTAAGAAATCAACATCTCCTGTCATTGCTAATTTTAGAGATAGTTTTTCTGCTTGATCATCCAATTTAAGTCTTAACTCGTATACAGTCCCTGTCTCTCCTTCTTTTGGAGAAAAAGAAACATAGTATAAAGTGGCTTTAAATTTTTTTTCAGGAAAAGCATCAAAACTTATATCTCCAATGTCTCCCTCTTTTAGATTAATAACGTCGCCCTGCTCAGCTGCAACTGAAAAGAATAATGTTTTTGGATTAACTACTTCAAAATCAGCTCCAGCTGGGGTAATGTTAACTCCAGCAAAAGGTGAAGATACGTGAGTAACGATTCCATCAATCGGAGTCCAAAGATTGGCATATTCTAAACTTAGATTTTGATACTCGACATCTAAAACTGCATTCTCAAGATTAAATTGATTATTTTTAAGAACTCGTTCAGCTTCTCGTCTTATGCTCCCACTTAGATCATATTGTAAATTCCAATTATCATCTATGGTCTGTTCAAAAGTGTTTCTAGACACAGAAAAAGTATTTAGATATTTAGTTAATCTATTTTTGATGTCTCGTTGGTCTAAAGAAGCCAATGTCTGATATTTTTTTACACTATCCCCCTCTTTTACGCCCACCCAGGCAAGTCTGCCTGATGTTTGGAATTTTAATGACGCCTTTTCACCTGCGTCAATTTCACCTGATAAAGTTAGAATTTCTTTAAGATTTTCCCGTTTTATTGTATAGCTCTCAACTTTATTTTTATCTTTTGAAGAAATATTATTCTTATAAATAACAAAGCCAATAATAAATATTGCTAACAAAATAAAATACCATCGTTTTTTTAGAAGTTTAAGCATAATTTAATTCTATCACAAAAACGGAGCCCAATTACTGATCGGCATGACGTTATAAAGAAGCATATTCCATGCATATAGAAATATTGCCGGTAATAAGACGACTAGAATAATTAAAAATTTCTTTGATATAAAAAATTTTTCAAATGCGATTAGTGCCAAAGGCCAGAGAGGTAAAGAATATCGACTGATATCACGATGTTGAACAAATAAAGTAGCTGTAAAAAAAACTAAACCGAAATAAAAGAAACTTCTATATTTACTGTCTTTTAAGTTGATTAAAGCTAAACCATACATGAAATAATAAAATAAAATTTCTTCAAGCCAGGCCGTTCCAATCCAATTTTTTTGAAAATTAAATACTGAGAAAGGCGTAGTCAAATGTATATTGTCACCTGAATGGAAGTAAGCTAAGAAATCTTTATACTGCACAGCATAAATTCCAAAAACTGCAAGCAACCCAAACGGAATAAGTGAAACGCCCAGCCAATTCCAATTGAATTTACGATCTTTAATTAATTTTTCAATAAAAACTAAGCCGTAAGCTCCAAATAATAATATTCCAGGTGTTTTTGTCATTGTGGCCAGTCCTCCGAATAAACCGGCGAGCCAAAACCGCTCTTTTTCAAAGAAGAAGAGTGATAATAAAATCAACAACATAAATAAACTTTCCGGTGATCCAACTGATCTGACTACTAAAAATCGGGGAAGAAATAATAAAACCGATGCTAATATCAATGGATTTTTTGTCAATTTAAACTTCTTAAGTAAATAATAAAAGAATAAAACTAGTCCAATCGTGGCTAATAAATTAACCCCGACCATTGATTTAAGATAGGCTAATTCTTTTATTCCAACAACCGCTCCAATCTCTCTAGTCAGTCTAATTAAAATCGGATACAGGGGTAAATGGGCCGCAAAATAATTATTTGATAGAGGTATTTCTAGCCCAAGTTTTTCAATCGCCAGTGGTTTATAAAAAGTTTTTGCCGGAACGATATATAACGGCCCATCATAATGTTTATATATATTAAGAAAGCCAACACTCCGCCAAAGAACTAAACTAGAAATTAAAACAATTAATGTTAAAATTAAATAAGAATATATGCGTCGCATACTTAATATTTTAACAAATAATTGGATTTTAATTGCCGCTCTTCTATTTGGAATATTTTTACGGTTTTATCGTCTTGATGGTTTTCTAACTTTTTTGGGCGATCAAGGCCGTGATGCAATCATCGTTAAAAGAATTATTAGCTTAGAACACTTTCCTGCAATCGGCGCCCCCACTTCAATCGGTCAAGTTTACCTTGGGCCATTCTATTATTATTTCATTGCTCCGTGGTTATTGTTTTTTAATTACCAGCCAATAGGCCTAGCTTTTGGGGTTGCTCTTTTTTCTTCTTTATATCTTTTAATTAACTATTTTGTCGTTAGGGAATTGTTTGATAAAAGAGTCGCCTTAATCTCAACTATATTTTTGAGTTTTTCTTCTGTCTTGATTGATTTCTCCCGCTTTTCCTGGAATCCTAATTTATTACCGCTTTTTACTTTACTGACAGTTTATTTTGTAATAAAAAGCTTGAAAACAAACAAATGGTATTATTTTGCCTTATCCGGGGCTTTTATTTCTTTTTGTATTCAATTGCATTATTTAAGTTTATTTCTTCTCCCTCCAATTGGAATTATTTATATTATTGATTTATTTAAATATAGAAAACATGCTATTGGTAAATTGGTTAATTGGTTAATTGGATTATTTAGTTTCATCATATTCTCCTCTCCCCTCATCATCTTTGATCTTCGTCATGATTTTTTAAACAGTAAACTCTTCTTAGCTCTTTTTCAATCTTCGGGAACAAGTTTTTTAACAAAAATTAACAGTCTTTTTGACTCTTTTTATTATTTAAACTTATATTCTTTTAATATTAATTTGAATAAATTTTTTGTTTATCTTTTATTATTTTTTCTTACCATTATTTTATTTACTCTGATAAAAAAGAAGTCTAATCTTAAAACGTTTATTTTTATTTTTCTTCTAACTATCTTGGGGATGTCTTTATATAGCGGACCTAAACATCCTCATTATTTTGTTATTCTTTACCCGCTTTATTACATTATCATCAGTAATTTTCTTGTTTTTTCTAAAGAAATCGGCTGGGAAAAATATCTGACAATAATTTTTGTTATTGGATTTATTTTCCTCAATTTTCAAAAATATCCTTATTTTATTAATCCTCCAAATAATCAAATAACATTAGCTAAAAATATTGCCCAAAAGATCTCTGACAATATTACAAAGAAAAAATTTACCGTCACTGCTCTTCCGGAAAAATATTCTGATTCAACTTACCGATATTTTTTGGAAGTTTGGGGAAAACGCGCTATTGAGAAAGACTCTTTGAATAAAGCTGATGAGCTTTTTGTCGTTTGCGAGAAAAAATGCGATCTTATAATAGGTAATCCTATGTGGGACATTGCCTATTTCGCACCAAATAAGATTATAGGTGAATGGACAGTTGAAGGTGTTAAAATTTATAAATTAATTAGATGAATATTTCTTTAATCATTCCCTGCTATAACGAAGAGGTCAATATCCAAAAAGGTGTCCTGGATAAAATCGGTAGCTATACAGCTCAAGATGAAAGATTTTCTGAAGTCTTAATCGTTGATGACGGATCAAATGATTCTTCAAAAGTCGTTATTAAAAATAAATATTTAAAAACATATCCAAAATTCCGCCTTATTCAAAACTCTCATCAGGGAAAAGCTTTTGCCGTTTTTACCGGCATAAAACAAGCAAAAAGCGAATACGTTATTTTTTCGGACATTGATTTAGCCACTCCAATTGATGAAGCGGACAAACTAATAACTAAAATAAAAGAGGGTGGACAAATAGTTATTGGCTCTCGTAATAACAGTCGAGCAGGTGCTCCTTTACTTCGCAAAATCATGGCTAAGGGGTTTATTTTTATTCGAAACATGGTTATTGGTTTAAAAGGTATTAAAGATACTCAATGTGGTTTTAAGCTTTTTGAGAAACAAGCCGCTTTAAAGATCATTGAAAAACTCCAAGTGTTTCATGATAAAAGAGTTGCTAAAGATTCATCAGTCACCGCTGGTTTTGATATAGAAATTTTATTTTTAGGTCAAAAGCTCGGTTATAAAATTATTGAAGTGCCCGTTGTTTGGAGGCATGTGGAAACGAAGAATGTAAACTTCATTCGCGATACAATTGAAACCTTAAAAGATATTTTTAAAATAAAACTGCTTGATTTACAGGGAAAATATCGTTAATCGCTTCTCTGTATTTACAGTAATCACAATCTTTTCCCGACTCGGGAAGTTTTCCGTTCAGACACTTATGAATATCTATAATCGTTTTCTCGATCCAAGAATCGTCACCTACATAAGGTAATATCTTAATATCAAATTCCAATTTTCCATCAAATGCTTCTTTATCGGTATCTCCGTTGCAATATACAAAATATCCCGTTGAAGAAACCTTATGATTATTTTTGCGAAAAAGCCACTGATAAATTTCCATCTGTCTTTTATATCCAATCTGCCAGTCGGCGTCGAGAGATACTTCGCCTGTCTTGGAAGTTGCTTTATAATCAACAATTATTAACTCTCCTGCCGGATTTACCCAAATATCATCTATCCCGCCCGTAATATTAAAGTTGGTTTCTTTATGCAGATACTCTATTCCCCCTCTGAGGGCATCTCTCCATTTGTCCATATTATTGTTTTTTAAAGGAACCGCGTCGATTTTATAAGTTTTCATTAATGGATGTGGGGTACCATCGGCGCGATGTAAGTCAAATTCTTTTTTTAATAATTTATCAACAGCTGAATTCAAAGAAAATGGAAATCCAGGCGGCTGGGCAACCCCGAGCCGACGGTCAAAATAAAAACAACGCGGGCAGTTTAAAAATAGATCTATCTTGCTTCTACTTAGGCGAAAAGGAGACAGGGAGCCGGGTGTGTAAAGGTATGATTTTCTTCTAGGATTGTAATATTGGGACATAGAGTTATTATATCGTACCAATTAAAATAAATGCTTGTTGACCAGTCTTGCACCGATTGCAGGCTGATTAATAATCATTTTTTTAACTTCTTTTATATCTTTTAACTTTTTAACTAATGCCTTTGAATTTTTTTCTTCGATAATCAAATGTATATCCTGACCGGTGTTAACCGTAAAATAAACCTCTAATCCTTCGCTCCTCCATTTTTTAGCTAATTTCATTAATTTAATTGTTTCTGGTTGCCAATAGATGAGTGACGGAGTTGAAGTTAACATAATTGCATGTATTTCCAGTGCTTCGCCTTCAATAATTTCGCCAAATTCTGTAAAATTTTTAGTTTCCAAAGTTTTTTTAAATCGTTTTATTTTTTCACCAATATTATTCAATCTTGTCTCAAAAAAAGGACTCGTTTGAGCTAACTTTTGCCCATCAGTTGAAGAAATATCTTTTTTATCTTGACTGATAATTGCCACAACATCTA
>CAYIMI010000039.1:0-7176 GCA_964364445.1 uncultured Gammaproteobacteria bacterium | reverse complement strand
CCTTGAATATAGGCGGTCACTTCCATTTTGTTTGACAGTCTAACTCTAGCAACTTTTCGAAGGGCTGAGTTAGGTTTTTTTGGCGTCATGGTTTTGACGACAGTACAAACGCCTCTTTTTAAAGGATTATTGGTTTTATTATATCTTCTTTTCAATGAGTTAAAACTCATTTTAAGAGCGATAGATTTAGATTTTTTAATCCTGTTTTTTCTCTTCCTTTTTATCAGTTGGTTGATTGTTGGCATATTGATTTGCAAACTTTCCGTAATATTTACTAATTAACTCTTCGGTGACCGGTATTAACCTGCCAATTATAACATTTTCTTTCAATCCTAACAAGTAATCCGTCTGGCCTTTAATAGCGGCGGATGAAAGAACGCCGGTTGTTTGTTCAAATGATGCGGCTGATAACCATGAATCGGTGTGAATAGCGGCTCGAGTAATACCTAAAATGGATACTTTACCACTTGCTGGTCTTTCACCTTTTGACAAAACTCTTTTATTTTCTTCAGTAAATCTAATTTTCGAAACAACTTCATCTTTAATGAGCGAAGTGTCACCTTCATCTTCAATGATAACTTTATCACTCATTTTTCGAATAATAACTTCAAAATGTTTATCATGAATGGCGATTCCCTGGGATTCATATACGTCTTGAATTTCATCAAGTAAATATATTTGAGCTGATCTCAAACCCTTGATAGCTAGAATATCATCAATATCAAGATAACCTTCTGACAGTGGAGTTCCCACGCTTATCAAATCACCATCTTTAACCTTTAGTTTTTGGGCTTTTGGAATTGTGAATTTTTGTTCTTGAATTGTTGAATCTTTACTGAGAGCGGATATAGTAATGTCATAAATTTCTTTTTCGGTGTCTTCGACAACGGCTACACGACCGGCAATCTCTGCGATTGGTGAGACAATTTTTGGCGTTCTTGTTTCGAGTAATTCTTCAACTCGAGGAAGTCCTTGAGTTACGTCAGAAATAACGATACCTCCAAAGTGTCGGACACGCATTGTTAGCTGAGTTCCTGGTTCACCGATTGATTGAGCGGCCATCACTCCAACCGGAACTCCAATTTCTACAATTTTATTAGTAGACAAATCTGTGCCATAACATTTTTGACAGACTCCATAAGGGGATGCACAGTAAAGAGGGGATCGAACAACAATCTTAGTAATCTTATTTTTTTCTATTAAATCTATTTTTTCATTATCTATTAACTCATTGGCTTTAATCAAAACTTCGCCCTTTTCGTTTGTTAGATCATTAAGAATAAATCTATTTTTAATTCTCTCTTTAAATTTTTCTCCTCGAGACATTGTGGTTGCGATTGTCAATCCTTCTTTAACGAGACAGTCTTCTTCTCGGACGATCATATCATGAGATGTATCGACTAATCGTCTTGTCAAATATCCGGCATCAGCTGTTTTCAAAGCTGAATCAGTCAAACCTTTTCGAGCTCCTCGGGCAGAGATCACATATTCAAAAATAGATAACCCTTGACGATAGTTAGATTTAGTAGGAACTTCAATAATTTTTCCCATCGGATCAACGACGAGTCCTTTCATAGCCGCTAACTGTTTTAATTGCTCTTTAGATGCTCGAGCTCCTCCTGATTTAATAATTATTTTTACTGGATTTTCTTCATCTAGTGCATTCCAAGTTTTATTAGCTAATTTTTCGGTAACATCAATCCAAAGTTTGTTGGAATAACGTTTTTTTTCTTCTGAGGTTAATAAACCCTCCTCAAAATTTTTAGTAATTTTTACAATTTCTTTCTCGGTTTCATTAATAATCGTGTTTTTTTCTGGAATAATCTGACAATCAAAGATTGAAAGTGAAAGACCACCAGCAATAGTTGAGGCCCAGAAACCAATCTCTTTTAATTTATCAATCAACTCTCCGACTTTTTCATTTTCAAATATTTTCATGGCGGCAACAACGATATTCTTTAAATCAGAAGCCTTTACTTCTTCATTAACAAATTTAAGTTCAACTGGTAGCGCTTGGTTAAAGATGATACGACCAACTGTAGTTTTAATTATTTTTCCGCCAATTCCAACATTTATAGGCTGTCGAAGTTTAATTTTTCCAATTGCTTGAAATCTCATAGCTTCGTTTTCAGTAGCAAAGAATTTCAGATCTTCAGTATTTTCAACTTCCATGTGACTATCAATTGTTGTTAGATAATAACAACCTAAAGCCATCTCTTTATTTGGAAGAACGATAGGAGAGCCATCGGACGGCTTCAATAAATTGTGGTAAGGAAACATTCTTTGTTTAACTTCGTCTATTGCCATTTTTGATAATGGTAAAAACACACCCATGGCATCTCCATCAAAGTCAGCATTATAACCTGAACATACGGCTGGATGAAGTTTTATAGCGTTATCATCTGTCAAAACCGGATAAAAACCTAAGATAGATAGTTTGTGTAAAGTCGGAGCACGATTCAAGAGAACTGGGTGATCTTTAGTGATCACTTCCAAAATATCATAGACAACTGGATCCTTTTTTTCCAAGAATAATTTAGCACTTTTAATATTTGGAGCGAGTCCTCTAATAATAATTTCATGTAATAGGTATGGCTTGAATAATTCCAAAGCCATTTCTCGCGGAAGACCACATTGGTTAAGTTTTAATTCCGGACCAACAACAATTGTACTACGCCCAGAATAATCAACTCGTTTTCCCAATAAATTCTGTCTAAATCGACCTTGTTTTCCTCTCAAGATATCAGATAAAGATTTTTGTACTTTTGTATTAGATCCAGTTGAACGGCTTTTACCTCGTGATTTTTGTAGATCAATCAACGAATCAACTGCTTCTTGAAGCATTCTTTTTTCATTTCTTAAAATAATTTCAGGAGCTCCAAGATCAATTAATTGCTTTAAACGATTATTTCGATTGATGACGCGTCGATAAAAATCATTTAGATCAGAAGTGGCAAACTTTCCTCCTGGTAATTGGACAACCGGACGTAAATCTGGTGGAATAACAGGAAGAACTGTAAGAACAATCCATTTAGGATCGATCTTAGCCTTAATGAAAGACTCAAGAACTCGAGCCTTTTTAAGAAGTTTGTTTCTTTTCTCTCCTTTACTTTCATTTAATAGCTCTAGAGTTCGTGCATAGTGCTTAGCAAGATCGAAGTTTGAAAGAATTTCATATAGTACTTCTGAACCCATACCAACATTTAAGAAATCGGCAACATTATTTTCTTTAAAGAATAAGTAATCATCTTCTTCAATAACATCAAAAGGTCTGATTGACCTGGCGATTTTTGAAACTCTCTCAAAATAGGCTGATTTTTTGGTTTTTGTATCTGTCTGTTCATTTGATAACAATTTTAATTGTTCTCTTTTTTTGAACTCTACTTCTTGTTTAGCAATTTCCCATTGCTCTTTATGAGCAATCTTTTTCTCTAACTGTTGATATTGTTTTTCAAAATTTTGATTAATTTCTTCTTCCTTTTTAACAAAGTCTTCTTCAATTTTATTTAATTCAACTTTTTGAAGATCGTCAATGGTTTTTAAAGTCTTTTTTTGATTATCTTTATCAACTTCTTTAACTAAATAAAGTGCATAATATATGACTCTTTCTAAGGCTTGTGGTGGAACGTCTAAAACAATACTGAGGGTAGAAGATGTTCCTTTGAAATACCAAATATGAGCAATTGGGGAAGCTAATTTGATGTGACCCATTCGTTCTCTTCGGACAGCAGAAGTTGTGATCTCAACTCCACAACGATCACAAACAATTCCCTTATAACGCATTCTTTTATATTTTCCACAATAACATTCATAATCTTTTGTAGGTCCAAAAATTCGCTCATCAAAAAGACCGTCTTTTTCGGCTCGAAATGTTCGATAATTGATTGTTTCTGGTTTTACAACTTCTCCATGAGACCATTTAATAATCGTTTCAGGAGAAGCAAAAGTAATTCTTAGTCCGGAAAAGTCTACTGTATTAATATCTTCCATAATTATTTTGCGTAATCAATTGATAAACCTAAGGCGTTTAATTCTTTAACTAAGACGTGGAATGATTCTGGAACGGATGATTGTGGAATATCAATACCTTTGATAATAGATTCAAAAGCTTTAGTTCGTCCACGGACATCATCACTTTTAATTGTTAATAGCTCTTGCAAAGTATATGGGACTCGATGTGATTCTAGGGCCCAGACTTCCATCTCTCCAAATCTTTGACCTCCTAATTGTGATTTTCCTCCCAATGGTTGTTGAGTGACTAAAGAGTAAGGTCCGACTGATCGGGCGTGGAACTTATCTTCGATCATGTGGATTAGCTTAATAATGTAACTTGTGCCGACTAGAGCTTTTCGCTCATAAGGTAAGCCTGTCTGTCCGTCAAACAAAGTTACTTTGTTATCAATAGGTAGACCGGATTTTCTTAGTTCATTTGAAATAAAATCCTCTTTAATCTTTTCAAAAACAGGAATAGAAATATCTGTATTTGTATGTTTTGCAATTACGCCCATCAAGTTTTCAAATAATTGACCCAAATTCATACGGGAAAGAATGGAAAGAGGGGATAAGATAACGTCAACTGGTGTTCCGTCTTCAAGATAAGGCATGTCCCAAGCTGGTAGAATTTTTGAAATAACACCTTTATTTCCGTGTCGTCCAGCCAACTTATCTCCAACGGTTATTTTTCGGAGTTGTGCAGTATTTACAATAATTCTTTGCAAAACACTTGGTTCTAATTCATTCGGATCTTTTTTACCATTTATTGTTTCAATACCAACAACCGATCCTCTTTTTCCGTAAGGCATTCTAAGGGAAGTATCCTTGATATCTTTAGCTTTTTCTCCAAAGATAGCTCGAAGTAATCTTTCTTCAGCGGTCAATTCTTTTTCTCCTTTTGGAGCAACTTTACCAACCAAGACATCCCCACCTTTTATTCCTGTTCCAATAGTGATTAAACCTTCTTTATCTAAGTTTTGTAGAATTTCTTCACGAACATTTGGAATATCTCGAGTAAGTTCTTCTGGTCCAAGTTTAGTATCTATGACGTCGGCAATAAATTCTTCCATTGTGATCGAGCTCAAGATATCTTCTTTGACTAATCGGTCAGAAATAACAAAACCATCCTCATAACCCAATCCATTTAGTGAGGAATAGGCGACTAACAAATTTTTACCTAGTGCTAAACGTCCTCGATCGGTTGAAGGACCGTCAATAATTATTTCACCCTTTTTTATTTTTTGATCAGGGCTAACGGTTGGTCTTTGATCAAAAGAAACATTTTTACTCGTACGAGTAAATCTCTCTAAGTTGTATTCGTATGTTTTGCCACTTTTTCCTTTATAAACTATTTTTTGTCCATCGACATATTTTATAACGCCATCTTCTACCGCTTTAATTGTTCTTCCTAAAGATATACTAACTTTTTCCTCAAGACCAGTTCCAACGATAGGTGCCTCAGGAGTTATAAGTGGCACAGCCTGACATTGCATGTGAGAACCCATCAGAGCTCTTGAAGCATCATCATTTTGAAGGAAAGGAATAAGAGATGCCGATGCTCCCAATACTTGGCGAGGAGAAACATCTATTAAGTCAATTTTCTCAACTGATGTCTCAATCAGATCACCTTCATGACGAGCTGTGACCATTTGATCGGTCAAATAACCCTTTTCATCAGTATTAGCATCACCTGAAGTAATAAAATATTTTTCTTCATCATCAGCTTGTAAGTAAATAATTTCATCTGATATTTTTGCTTTTAATTTGCCTGTAACTTTTTCTTTAACTACTTTTTTATAAGGTGTTTCTAAGAAGCCATATTTATTTACTTTTGCGTAAAGAGCCATATAGGTGACAACTCCAATATTTGGACCTTCTGGACTTCTGATTGGACAAATTCTTCCATATTGTGAAGAGGAAATGTCACGAATTGAGAATGAAGCTCTTTCTTTTTCAATTCCACCAGGTCCACCGACGGTGATCCTTCTTAAATTATCAAGTTCTGATAATGGATTGGTCTGATCAACGATGGTTGATAGTTGGCTGGTTCTATAAAATGAATTAATTGCAACGATTAACGGCTTTGAATTGACAACCTGACTTGGAAGAACATTTAATTCTTCACCAGATATCAAACTCATTCTTTCTTTTATTTCACGTTCTACCCGAACCATTCCAACTCTGATCCCATATAAACTAATTAATTCTCCAACTGTTCGAAGTCTTCGATTACCGAGATGATCAATATCGTCAAACTCACCTTTGTTTTGTGTTAAAGTAAGTAGATATTTAATAGATGCAATAATATCTTCTTTAGTTAGTAAACGATTTTCTTTTTTTATCTCAAGATTAAGGCCAAGTTTTTTATTAATTTTATATCTTCCAACATCGGCAAGAGAATATCTTTTTTGATTAAAAAGAAGATTATTTATGGTTTCGTAGGCATTTTCCAAAATCAAAGGTTCACCTGGACGAATCTTTCTATAAATTTCAAGGACGGCATCATCTTTACTTTTAGTTTGATCTTTCTTAAGAGTTGGAATAAGATATTTTACTACCAAGCTTTGATCAATATCGGAAAAATAGCTAATAATATCTGATTCTGAATCATTTTCAAACACTTTAAGAAAAACCGTTGATAAGAATTTTCTTTTCTTGTTGATCTTCATTTCGATTAAACCATTTTTGTTGATTGTCATGTCAAGCCAGGCTCCAATGTAGGGTCTGATCTCGGCATTGTATAAAGTTAATCCAGTTGTTTTATCAATTTCAGCGGTAAAGTAAACTCCAGGGGAGCGGACGATTTGATTAATGATTGCTCTCTCAATACCATTGATAATGAAAGTTCCTCGATCGGTCATCTTTGGAAGATTAAAGAAATATATGTCTTGTTTTTTTTCGCTGTTAGTTTTTTTATTTACTAACCTTAATTTCAAATAGACAGGAGTATCATAGGTTAACTTTTTTTTATTACAGAGATCAATATCGTATCTTGGTTCACCAAAATATAGGTCTTCAAAGTAGATCGTAAATTTTTTCTTTGTATAATCGTCAATTGGAAAGAATTCGTTAAAAATTTCTTTTAATCTAACATCAGTAAATTCAGCCCAAGAATTTTTTTGGACCTCAATTAAATTAAATTTTTCAAGAAATTCGTCTTTCCTTCCGAGGAATAAACTTTTG
>CAYIMI010000038.1:0-7185 GCA_964364445.1 uncultured Gammaproteobacteria bacterium | reverse complement strand
TTAATAAGTAATTAATTGTTTTTGTCATCCCCTTGAAGAAGGGGATCCAGTGCTTGTTGTCTGGGAATGATATTATATTGATTAGCCTATTAAACCAGCAAAATCGTTTGACATTAAGAAGAAGAAGAAGTACAATGCTGTCTATGAGTAATGAAAATAAACCGACTCGTCCTAAAGCAAATTTTGACAAATTAAATTTATTTTGATTAAATTTTTTAATAATTCTAAATAAACTAACTCCAGAATCTTTGAATTTACTTATTCCTGGATATGATAAATATATTAGAAATCAAAAATTACACCAATTAAAAATGCCTGTTGAAGATAGGGTTAGACAAGCTAATTTTAATAAAAAATATAATCTTCCACAATTCTGATCTTTCTTATTGATCTAATTCCTCCCCTAACTACCTTAATAAACATTATTATCTCTTAAACAATTTCATGAAGGCTTCTTTTGGGATTTCGACTTTGCCGATCATCTTCATTTTTTTCTTGCCTTCTTTTTGTTTGTCTAAAAGCTTTCGCTTACGACCAAAGTCGCCGCCGCCAACCAACTTACCACTTTTTATAAGCACGTCTTTTCTAAATGGAGCCAATCGGGATGAAGCAATTATCTTACCTTTATATTTTGCTTGAATTTTTACTTCGTACTGCTGACGAGGAATCAAATCCTTTAAACGACTTGTCAAAAAACTGGCCTTTTCATATGATCGCTCTTCAACGACCACTTCACTAAATTCATCGATCGGTTCTAAATTTAAAAGTAATTCCAATTTATCCGCCTTAACTTGCTGATAGCGTAAGAATTCCCAATCTAAAGAGGCGTAACCGGAGGAAACGCTTTTTAAATTATCAAAAAAATCAGAAATTAATTCTGACATCGGCAATTCATATTCCAAAACTGTTTGATTTTTATTATCCATGTTTATAAACTTTCCCCGGTAATTTTGGCAAAGTTGCATAACGGCTCCAACATAGCTATCCGGACAAACGATCATGGCTTTGACATATGGCTCAAAAAAATTATTATTTTCGTGCTTAAATTTGACCTGTGGTGGAGTTAATACCAAAGAAAGATCATATTCACGTTCCAATCTTTCGCGGACTATGTCAGCGTGCAACAGACCTAAAAAACCGACTCTAAATCCTGCTCCAAGTGCCATACTATGGATCGAAGAAAACTCAAGAGAAGAATCATTAAGATATAGTTTCTCTAACGCTTTTTGTAGATTGAGATAGTCTCCCGTATCGGTTGGAAAAATTGACGCAAATACCATTGGCTTGACTTTTTTATAACCAGGTAAAGATAAAGAGGGATCGGTCACGATGCTGTCTCCAACCGAAACTTTATGAATATCTTTTAAATTAGTAACTACATAACCAATGTCACCATTCATTAGAGACTCCTGTGAAGTTAGTTCCGGTTTAAAATACCCAACATCCTGGACTTCAAAAGTTTCATTGGCAGCTGATAGTCTGACTTTTTTGCCTTTTTTCAATTCACCATCAAAGACACGAACAAAAGCAATTAAACCCATATTAGAATCGTAATAGTAATCCATGATTAGGGCTTTTAGGGCCGGACCCTCCAGGAGGGTCCGACCCTGGTTAATCGATGTTTCTCCTGGTGATGGAATTTTCTCAATTATCGTCTCTAATAATTCCTTAACACCAACTCCAGTTTTTGCTGATACGCAAAATATTTCTTCATCCTTTACTCCTAAAAAATCAATTAATTGTTTCTTTGTTTTTTCAATTTCAGCATTGGTCATGTCTATTTTATTGACGACCGGAATAATCACTAAATTTTTTTCTATAGCTTTATACGCATTGGCAATCGTTTGCGCTTGAATTCCTTGAGTCGAGTCAACTAGTAAAACTACTCCCTCAACACAGGCGAGGGTCCGATCAACTTCATAGGAAAAATCTACATGACCAGGAGTATCGATCAGATTCAGAATATATTCTTTATATTTCATTCTAACTGGTGCTAATTTTATTGTTATCCCTCTCTCTCGCGAAATTGGATTTTGATCAAGCATCTGCGCTTCATGATGACCGGCTTCAACTGTACCCGTTAATTCAAGTAGTCGGTCGGCCAATGTTGACTTCCCATGGTCAATATGGGCAATGATGGCAAAATTTCGTATGTTTTTCATAAATTTTTATAATAAAAATCTTCTGTTTCTTTAGCAATTTTTTCCCAAGTATACTCCTTTCTTTTTTTTAACAACCAGTTTTTTATTCTCTTTCTTTTTGAACTATCCAAAGCTAAACTTTTTATAGCCTTTCCTAACAATTGGGTGTTTTTATAGGGAACTATCAGATCGTCATCTGGATAACCAGTCAATATTTCTTTGATGCCGTTACTATCAAATCCAACTATGGGTATCCCGCAAGACATTGCTTCCAATAAAGTAATTGCAAAATTTTCGTTTCTATATGGAGCGCAAAAAATATCACTGCCCTGATAATACTTAATTTTATCTTTTCCTGTGATGTATCCTTTAAATTCAACAAAATTTTCAAGTTTGTTATCTTTCGCGTATTTTTTACATGTAATCAAGTGGGGACCGTCTCCCAAGACAATCAATTTAATGTTTGAAACATCTTTTACTAAATTCTTTAAAGTTTTTAAAAGAATCATTAACCCTTTCCTCGGCACTATCCTTGCTACAAAAAGAAGAGTTATTATTTTATTTTTGTTTTCGCTGGGATAAAACAAATTTGAATGAACGCCATTATTGATGACGACTTTTTTCACCTTTACTGGCAATAAGGAACCCCATATTTTTTTTCCGATTTTGGAAACAAATATGGATCCGCTCACTCTAGAAAAATAATTTTGAAAAAGCGGAATAAAACCGTTAATAATATTAAAACCGGAGTTTTCATCCCAGGCGGTGTGAAAGGTGGTTACTATCGGTACTTTTGCTTTTTTTATTATCTCCCAAGCAATCAAAGGCAAATATGGATCATGAATATGAATTATGTCAAATTTTTCCTGACCCTCAATTGTTTTAACTGGATCGTTAAATTTCTTTGATTTAACGGTTATGAAAATTGTTGCTTCCTTAAAAAAGGGAACTTGAACCAAATCGATAATTTTTTTATAGTTTTTGAATGGAAGAGCACTCTTTCTATTTGGTCCAAAGATATATACTGAGTGACCAAGTTTTATTAATTCTTGAGCAAGATAAAATATATGATGAAGAAGCCCATCTGGCCTTTCCGGATTACTGGAAAAAAACATTGCAATTTTTAATTTTTTTTTCATATACTTTTATTAATGTATTATTTTATCGTTCTACTTCGTATCGTATCGGCTCCTTTAATATTCATTTGGCCTTTGCTATCAATAATTTTATCATTTTTTCTAGACGTTATTGATATAGAATTTGCTTCGCGCAAAGTACTTACTTTATCGGAATATGAAAGGTATGATAAAGCCTTGGACTTATGGTGGTATTTCAACGTAATGATCTTTTCCTGGTTTCAGTTGCCAAATTACAGATATATATTATTGATCTTATTTATTTTTCGGACAGTTGGAGAAAATATATTTTTTATAAAAAATGATCGTAGGATTTTTTTCTTTTTTCCTAATTTTTTTGAAAACATTTTTTTCCTTATTTTCTTTTCGATTTACTTTAGACAGTTGAATTTTTTACTTGATAAAAAGTTTGTATTTTTTTCTTTATCAGTTGTAATAATTGAAAAGATATTCCAGGAGTGGTGGGTTCATATTGCTAAAATTTCTATCCCTGAACATTTTTTTGGAAAAAAAAGACAGTGGAAAAAGTAGCTTTTATAAATCCAGAAATATTCTTTAACCTCTCCAGAATAAATTTAAAGTTAAACTGAAATTTTTCTTGGTGTTTAAAATAAAGGCGCCACCAGTTTATCATATCCTGACGTGCTTTAAAATTTCCCATTGTCTTGGTAGTCGTCATATGATTATGAATAACTTTAATATTTTCAGAAATTGCCATTTTGTATCCGGCTTTTTTGAAGCGAAGAAAAAAATCTACGTCTTCAAGATAAGCAAAAAAACTCTCATCAAAGCCGTTTAATTTTTTGAAGGTTTGTGTCTTTACTAACAAACACGCCGCCGTTAATCCATCTATTTGTACTGATTCAACTGACTTGACCGATTTAACAGATTTAACTAATCCCACTTTTCCGTATGGTAAAACTTTGTAACCGTAATTTTCAACTTCGCCATTTGGATTAATCAAAATGGGGGATACCGCATCCATTTTATTCTTTTCCGCAAATTCGATTAATTGATTAATCGATACTTCATCATAAAACTCAATATCATCATTCAAAATTAATAACCACTTTGTTTTAATATTTTTCGCTCCTTTATTCACTCCTCCGGCAAAACCGAGATTTTTTTTCTTATTATCAATAACAGCAATCTTATAGGGTTTATTTTTAAAGTAGTTGAGTAAGTATTCCAGTCCCTTAGAATTATTTAAAGTTGGAATTATTACTGATAACTTTGTTTGAATCATTATTTATTTTATCATAACCTTTTCCCACGGAAATATATCTCGACCAAAATGACCATATGAAGCAGTTTTATAATAAATCGGACGTCTTAAATTAAGCCCATCAATAATACCTTTTAAAGAAGTATCCAATAATTTATCAGCAAAACTGTTTATTATTTTTGCAGACTTTTTTTCGGTTCCAAATGTTTCAACCTCTTGCATAACTGGTTTTTTTGCACCAATGAAATATGCCAGCCTTACTTCGCAACGGTCAGCTAGCTTATTGGCAACAATATTTTTTGCCAAGTATCGAGTTGCATAGGCAGCAGACCTATCTACCTTGGTTGGATCTTTTCCCGAAAATGCACCGCCACCTTGTCTAGCCATTCCTCCATAAGTATCAACAATTATTTTACGCCCCGTTACCCCTGTGTCAGAGGCTGGTCCACCAATATGCCAAACTCCAGTTCCATTGACAATTAGTTGATCACGTTTAATTTTAAATCCGTATTCTTTCAAAATTGGAACTACTAAAAAATTAAACAAATCTTCTTTTACTTGAGAAAGTTTTATTTTTTCATTATGAGGAACAGCAAGGACAACATTTTCAATTATTTTAGGAATATTTTTTTCATAACCAACGGTTACTTGGGTTTTTCCGTCTGGTCTTAAGTAGGGGAGACGTTTTGATTCTCGAAGTTGGTCAATTCCCATCGCCAGTCGATGTGCCAACATGATGGGTAGTGGCATTAACTCTTTAGTTTCGCGACTTGCATAACCAAACATCATTCCTTGATCACCTGCACCTAAATTATCAACTCCGACGGCAATTTCCGGTGACTGAGTGTGAATTTTCACAACAATATTTGATTTATCAGAAAAATTTAATTTTGGAATTGTGTAACCTAAATCATTAATAACTTTTTTAGCAATCTTTTTATAGTTTAACTTTGCCTTTGTTGTTACTTCCCCAGCTAAAGCTATAAAATTTTTTGTAACCATGGTCTCAACCGCCACCCGAGAATATTTATCAACCTTGAAAGCCTCATCAAGTATTGCGTCTGAGACCTGGTCACAAATTTTATCTGGATGCCCCGAACAAACCGACTCTGAAGTAAAAGTGTTCATAATATGAAAATATTATAAATTTATAATTTAATTTAAGCCATTGCTCTTAATTGCCCGTTTCTTAATTTATGTATAAAAAATCTATGTGTTTCTGGTGGTAATCCATGTAAACCGGCCTGAGTAATTTCCCCAACATCTGCATGAGTTACAAGTAATATTGTTTTACCTTTATTTGTTTCTTCAATTTCTGTAATTAAACTTGTTACTCTTTTTAAAACATTCCCTGGAGTTTCTGCTCGATATGCAATACTTCCTCTTGGAGAATCTTGATCGGCACTATAAACTGTTCGATAATTGATCGATGGTCTTCCGTCAAATATACCAAAATCTCTTTCTCTTAATTCACTTCTTGTTTTTATTTCTCCATAAAAACCATACGCTTGTGCAAAATTAGATGCAGAATCTGTACATCTTTTTAGGGGAGAAGTGATAATAGTATCAATTTTTATCCCACTATTTCTTGCTACGTAAGCAGCCAACCTTATTTGATCTTCCCCTTCTGAAGTGATACCAAAGATATCTTGCTCCTTATTTGGTTGACTCATAATTAATCCTTCCGCATTGGCCACACTCTTCCCATGTCTCAAAACTATATAATGATTTTTTAACTGTCCATCTGTTATTTCTGTTAATAATTTTTTTTCTCTACTTAATACTACTAACTGCAATAATTTTATAACGTCCCGTTCAACCATACTTTCAAAATTTCCAAAGTTTTTAACAATTACGTGTGAAATAGGAATTACTATTCTAGAACTTTCTTCCTCTGAAAGCCTAAATTTTGCCTCTGATGCATTGCCTTGAAATAACTCTGGAGACCTTTGCCTTAAACGTATTTCTCTTTGGTCATCTGGCGTATACATTCCAATAATAAAAGCTTGTTCAAATAATGATTTTGGTTGTATATTTTGTGGCTTTTTTACTATAACATTATTTGCAAAAAATATTGGTAACTTTCCCGCTTCTGGTTTTTCCAATCCAAAAAGTTCAGTCCTACCATCTTCCATAGTTTTAATGCCATAAAGTCCAAGCATTCCATTACTAGCCATTAGTTTAAGTTCCTCAGAAGAACGATGTATAATTTCTTTACCATCATCTGGTCGAAGAGGACGAGTAACAATTCTTCGAGGTACAATGATTTTTCCACTCAATAAGCCATCACTATTTGATGCTGAAATAACTGCTCGTTGAATATGTGATTTTCCTGTTGCAGATGAACCGATGAAAATTATCTTAGATACATCTTTCAAATTTGCAAGACATTCTGGCCGCAACCTCAACGATTTAAAAAGACCGTTGCCTTCATGTTGTATATTTTGGTCCTGATGAACCATACTTTCTATTATCATAAAAAAATCCCGCTCAACGGCGGGTATAACAAACTGTTTCTCGCGGTCGAGCATATCGTTTCTAGCTTTACCACCGTGTCTCGCTTAGCGAAATCGGCTGGTGAATAGTTAATTGGGCTAGACCCCTAACTATTTCTCTTAATATTTTATCCTATGTACCTTCTTGCCAACTATTCAAATATTTTTTCTGTTCTTTGGTTAATTTG
>CAYIMI010000037.1:0-7334 GCA_964364445.1 uncultured Gammaproteobacteria bacterium | reverse complement strand
AATTAAATTAAATTTTTCAAGAAATTCGTCTTTCCTTCCGAGGAATAAACTTTTGCGGGGTAAAATATTTGATTTAATTGTTTTGCTCATCGAGTAGATGGAAATATAATATTTTATTAACAACAAAAACCCCAGTACACATGACGGGGAGTAAAAAAACTAATATATCATACAAAACAGATAAAGTAAAGTCAAATGGTATTTGTTGGATTTTTCCAGATACAGTCTGGAATTTCGTCGGGAATACTAAAATCATCAGCTTTCTGATTATAAAGATCAATAGAAAGACAATCTTTCTCTGAACGTTGTTCTGTACAACGCATAGAATAATTTTGTTTAGCGGTTAGTTCCGTTGAATTGGCTTCGACTTTGTATGCAGGAACGCAAACGTTTCTATCATCAATAAACTTAAAGGTCGAGAGGATTTGGTCAATTAATATTGTTGATTGTGTTTTATTAGTCGCAACCTCCAAACCACCACTTTTTAGATTCACATGGTATATGTCAAACTTAAATTCTGGCTTATTTGAAATAAATTTTGTAGCTTGAATATCTCCAAATTTTATAATTGTAGAATTCCAATCTGATTTTGGCGTTATATCAACAAGTAGTCCAAAATATTGAATGTCTAAAAAACGATCTTCGTACTTTGGATTGCTAGGATTAGAAAGGGTAAGCCTTATAGCGTTATTAGGTAAAGTCCCATAAGCTCCATCTGATATATTTTTAAGAATGAGATTTTTAGGGTATTTAAAGGAATAAAAATATTCTGTATTAGTATAAACTTTCCATCCCGCTGTATCGTCGGGAGGGAGTGAGATTGAGGAGACGGTTTTTGGAGTTGGGGAGGGGATTTGAATAGTCGGAGATACTTGGGGATTTAAAACTTGTTTTTGAAGATTTTGATTTTGCAAGTAAAGGTATATTATAGATATTACTAATAGAACACCTAAAATAGAGAAAATAATTGTTTTTAAATAATTTAGTTTAGGTTTGGGGATAAAAACTTCAGGGGGAATCTGTGGAAGTTCTTGAGTTGAAGGTTGAGTTGGATCCATAAATTAATATTAATACCTAATCTTTTAAAATACTACTGCCAAGTTTTCGCGCTTCCTCGATAAAGAAATTGTCCATTTCTTTTTTATCGAAAGGCACAAGTATTTTAGGAGTTTCTAAAATCTTGATTTCTTTAACCCTTAAAAGCTGGCTAACCAATGTTAATTTGTCAATATGCCAGTCAAACTTTATTTTTGCGTCGAGAATTAATTGATCTAATTTAAAGTTACAATTTTTCATAATAAAGTAAAGGTCAATATAATCCCGATCTCTTGGACTCACAAAAATCGTATGAACTTTGTTGGCGGCAATATCTCTAATGCTGTCAATTTGAAGTTTGCCGAACTTTAGTCCTTTCTCAATTCTTGGGAAGGGGTAATAGTTAAAGTCGACCTTAAGTTTACTATCATCTTTGAAAATCAAAAAATAACTCATTAAGCCCATAAAAACACTTCTTTCAATTTTTTTGATGGATAACAGAGAAGAATTTTTTTTTAAATAAACTTCAATTAGTTTTTGATCAACTTCCTCTTCTTCAGTAAACAGATCGATATCTTCCGAGAGCCGGTGTTTTAAATAAAATTCCGAAAGAGCCGTGCCGCCTGTTAAATAAAATCTTTTTGTTATTTCCGGTTCTATTTTGACAAGTTCCAAAAACTCAAGTTGTTTGGGAGTGAGTATTGTTTTTTCCATATTAAATATTCCAAAGCTCTTTTTTTATATGGATCTAATCTATTTTTAATAAAAGGCCACACATTTATTAGTTGTTTTTTGCTCAATTTATGATTATCCAAACCATAATTTATTAATTGAACAAGTTTCCAAAGTTCATATTTCTCAGGATCATTTTTTTTAAGATATTCTTTATCTATTGTCCAGTTGTGCATATCTATATTTTACCAAAAAACGCAGGCTTATGCTTAGTTAGTGAATTTGAATGTCGAGAGGATTTGGTCAAACTCATTATCTCTAGTTGTTACGGCAGGATATTTTATTATTCCATATTCTTTATTATTATTTACAAATAATATAGTTTGACCAGTTCCCATTCCTTCCCAAGTTTGTTTAACGGCTTTTATTCCATTAACTATAATTTCTTCTTCTTTAATTATTTTTATATCTGCTCCTAGTGAATTTGATTGTTCCTTCTTTTTCTTAACTAAATCTGATAATGTTTCATTAGGGCTTGCATCGGAAACATAAATTTCTACTTTCAATTCTCCATTTTGCAATTCATATCCTTTCTGGGGTTCGGGATTAAGCGGGCTAATTAAAGAAATATAGTTGCTGTTTTCTTCAGGGGCTTTATATTCCGGTGGATATTTAAAACTAATGCCTAAATTATTATTGGCATAGATTATCCACTCCTTCGTTTCATCGGAAGGAATAGAAGTTGATAACCTGGATTTTTCTTCGGGGGATAGTTCTTGAGTAAAACTTTTTCCGGAAGGTAGGACACAAGTGGCGGGATAACTTTCTTGGATGAGTGCTCCTTTGATAGCACTGCACTCAGTAAAATTAGTTACCTTCGACTCAGTTTTTAGTTGTTGATTTTGAAAATAGAGAAAAACAATTACTCCAACTAAAATAATTCCAACAATTGAGAGAATAATTATTTTTAAATAATTAGGTTTGGGTTGGGGGATAATAATTTCGGGTTGGTTTTGAATAGGTGTTTGGTTGTCCATATAAAATTAAGGAATATATTGCTCGGTAATTTTTGTAACTTTACCATTTTCTATATTAATCCAATAGGGTAAATTTTTTACTGTTGAGCTTGACTCGAAAATTTTTATAAAGTCGCTCAAACTAACTGTTTTATTTGTCATATTACCGCCAGCAGGATAGGTTATTTGATTTATTAAAACATTTTGTTCAACGGGAATATCTATGGTTTTATTCGATGGATTGTCAATTCGATAACCATTCGGTTGACTATTATCATTAATCATTTCAATTAAATCCACAGAAATAGTATTAAAATCGATAGATCTAATATAACTGAGTTTTTTCCCTGTAACTATTTTGTCTGAATTATCAATAAACTTAAACGTCCAGAGGATTAGGTTAAGTTCATTTATATCGTTATCGTTACTAGGGCATTTATATATGCTTATTTCGATAGTATTTTTTCGATCAGAAGTAAGCGTTTGAGATCGATTGGTATAACAATCTGGCTCATTGACATTCTTAGTGAATGATAGGTACCATTTAATTCCGTTTATTGTTTGTTTTGACAAAGTACCCCTTGTGTTAAAAGGATTAATCTTTTCCTCTGTCCAGCCATAAATTATTCTTACAACTACATCTGTGGTTAATTGTTTTGTCAAATATGTTTTGTTTGAAGCAGTTACCGATCCATCGATATTTATTTCTTCTAATTGAATTGGATTCTTAAAACTAAACCCATACTGATTATTTACATATGTCTTCCACCCTACCGTTTTATCAGGTGGAATTGAAATTGAGGAGACGGTTTTTGGAGTTGGAAAAATAGATTGAGATACTGGTGATGGGACTTGAATAGTCGGGGAGATTGGTGGATTTAAAACTTGTTTTTGTAGTTTTTGATTTTGAAAAATTAAATAGACGATTAATCCTAATGTAGTAATTATTAAGATCGAGAAAATAATTGTTTTGAAATAATTTGGTTTAGGTTGAAAGTCAGGAATCTGAACTGGAGTTTGAAGAGGTGGTTGGGTTGGGGGTTGAGTTGGTTCCATATTTTATTATACTGGATCCCCGTCTTCACGGGGATGACGGTTAAGATTTAAAGAACTTCTTTTTTGATAAATGAGGGTGGGAGATATGGGTCTTCATTTTTTCAAGGAGTGTGGTTAGATTAATTCTTTTTTTTGTCACTTTATCTTTTTTAGCCTCGGTAATTTTTACAGCTGGATGAACTTCTTTTCCATGATCTTTTTTTAACTGCTTGAGTAGAGAGATCAATTGAACGCTTACAACTATCAAAAGTATGGTTGTAATAGTGACCGCTGTTGAAAGCAATAATTGAGTCGTATCCATATTAAATCAATCCTAATCTGACTTTTTCAGCAACCAGATTGTTAGCGTGAAGAAGTTCGTCGTGCGAAGTTCCTGCGTCTATCCACCAATCAAGAAGACCACACTCCAAAGTTCCCTCCTTAAGGTAAAAATTATTTAGGTCGGTTACTTCCAATTCTCCTCGAGCAGATGGTTTTTGTTTACGAATAAAATCGAAGACTCTTTGATCATAAACGTAGATACCGGTTTGGGCAATGTTAGACTTTGGCTTTTCCGGTTTTTCCACTATTGAAATAACTTTTCCAACAGAATCAATTTCAATTACTCCATAGTGTTTTGATTCCATTTCCGGCATTTTTATTCCAAAAATCATTGCTCCTTTATCTTGTTTCTTAAATTTTTCTACAGTTGGCTTCAGATTGTAACTAAAGATGTTATCACCTAAAATTACAGCGAGTTGATTACCTTTAGCAAATTCTTCTGCAAGACCAATGGCATGAGCAATTCCTCCCTTTGGATTTTCCTGAACGGAGTAATAAAGCTTGACTCCAAATTGATCTCCACCTTTTAGAAGATTGGCAAATTGACCAGCATGATCTGGCGAAGTAGAAATAAGGATTTCTTTTATACCAGCATTAACAAGAGATTGTAGAGGGTAATATATCATCGGTTTATTGTAGATAGGTAGAAGATGTTTATTGGTAACCCAAGTTAAAGGTCGAAGTCGAGTCGCTAACCCTCCGGCAAGAATTAATCCTTTCATAAAAGTTAATTAAGGTAAAATAATAATTTTTAAAAGAAATATTACTATAAATGCAATCAGGATATATTCTACCACAGTCTTTAAATGAAGAGTTTCATTGATAATATGATGATATATACCCCAAACAATATAAAAAAAGGCAAATGAAACAAGCACAAAAAATTCAATCACTCTTTGTCCGCGAAAAATGTTGAGCAAGATTAGAAAAAATATTCCCGCTGTAATCAATAGCAAATAATCAAAGAGATGATTTTTAAATTCACTTTTTAAATGAGAATATAGATTTTTTGCCATAGTTTAAATAATTGCCCCAATTGTTGACATAAATAATCCAATCAGTACAAAGATTATAAATAATAAATGAGCGGTATTTTTTCCACCGATTCTTATAATATTGAACTTCGAAGCAAAATAAAAATCAAGAGCAAGAGCCATTATGAGAAACATCATAAAAATAACATTGAAGTTAAAAGAAAATTTTAAGGGGCTAACCTTTGGTTGAACGGCTTTTTGAACAACAATTCCAACCGGTTCGCTGGCTTCAACCGATGGAGGAGCAAAGGCTCCAGACATTGGTTTACCAAATTCCTGTACTACTAGAGTAGTTTGTTCTCCATTTAGTATTCCATTAACTATAGCGTAGCCAACTTCCGTATATTCTTTTTTTAAAAGATTGTCTCGATGAGTAGCTGAATTCATCCAGGCATCAACAACTCCATTGCTGAATAAGAAATTTTTTGCTAAATTTTCTCCGGCATATTCATACTTATAACCGGCACCCAATATAAAGTCCCAGGGCGTTTTCCCATCGGGAGAATAGTGTGACCAGTAATTCTCTTGAAACATATTCTCGGCTTTTTTTTGAGCCGCTAAAGATAAAGTTGAGTTTAAAGTGAGCGAAGGCAAATTGTTCTTTTGCCGCTCCTCGTTTGTCAGTTGATAGAGTTTATCTACGCTAATATCGGTTGCAAACCCCAAAATATCATGAATATTACCTTGTTTAAAAACCATCATCATTAAAAAAGCGATGACGAGATAGACCGTTAAAAAGTCGGTATGAAGACTCTTAGCCCGAAAATTATTTTCTTCATGAGGAACGAAGAGACGGTGAATAAAAGTTTTTATTTTTTCCATAAGATAATTTCATTCTAAATAATATTGAACAGATAGTCAAAAGGGAATAAGAAGTTGAAAGAATCGTTAAAAGATTAATTAAAGATTTATTACTTGGAGAAGTTATCATTAATTCATCTGACAATCCAAGGACATTGGAAGATTGAGAATGTGAAATAGGAGATAAATATTGTAGGGGTCGGGTTTCCCGACCCATATTAATTGGTATTTTAGATAGAGTTTTATTAATTGTGGGGGACAGGTTTACTTGTTCTGTTTTAACCGATGCAATCAATGTTGGCGTAGGATTGATGCAAGGGTTGTTGATGGAATTTTTGCTGGGTTCTTGGAGGCAAAAATCATCTGATTCGAGAGAATTTCTACCTAAAGTTTTTCCTTGCTCGCTTTTTGAATATTCAAAATCATCTTTAAGATTTTTATTGAAATCTAATAAGAGAACACTATCTCCATCATTATTAAACATTGAGGAAGTAAGATTAAAAACAGCGTAACTTTTTCTACTAATTTCTAAAGAAAATATCTTTGAGGAAGACCCGGAGTTTTCCAAATCATCAATATACCAGCCGTTTAAGATGACTGAAAAATCATTATTATTAAAAATCTCTACCCATTCTTTCTCGCCGGTCGTTGGGTTGACCATGACCTCGGAGAGATAGATGTTGTCATAGGATTGAGGCGTTGATGTGGCGGTCGTACCCGCCTCCGCCGTTGGCTCCGGCGAGGCAATGGGGGTTGGCGTCAATGTTGGAATCAGCGTTATGGTTGGTGATGGTGTCAGGGTAGGGAACAAACATGTTTGTTCCGTGCTGGAATTATAAAACCCTAAAGTTGCTGATCCAGTTGCCCAAGAATCAGTCGCATCAGGTTGGCGGAAATAAGAAATTCCAGATCCAGAGCTTGATTTATAAGAAAAAGAATCAATCAATTGTTGCGAGCTATTAATTAGTTTAATCGTATCAGCGGAAGATTTATTTAAATTAAAATCCCCGGAAAAAACTAGACATTGATTAGGAAAAACAATACTATCATTTGGAATTGTATAAAAAGTTGTGCCACCGGAATCATCAATTATCCAGTCAGAAATATCAGCACTTTGGGTCCCTGAATTAAATATCTCAACAGATTGGGGTTGAGGATCAATTAAAAACTCGTTGATTGAGATTTTTGATTGGGCAAAGACAGGAAAAGTATTAAGTATTAAGTAGAAAGTAGTAAGTATAAAAAAGGCAAAGATGACTTTTTTCATAGGTAATTTTAGTCTGGATCCCCTACTTCAAGGGGATGACACAGACGCCACTTTATGGACTTTATAAACTTTATAACTTTATGAACTAATGAAGTCAACCGCTTATAACCTACAAAAGTATGTTTTTAGATT
>CAYIMI010000036.1:0-7397 GCA_964364445.1 uncultured Gammaproteobacteria bacterium | reverse complement strand
TATCATTGGCCCAATTATATAAAATGAAGATGATTTTTTCAATACTACTTGCGCGCCCAGGGAGAATCGAACTCCCCTCTGTTCCGTGACAGGGAACTATTCTAACCGATGAACTATGAGCGCAATAAATACATTTTATCAAATAGAAGAAGCTTTTACAAAATAAATAACAAAACATTACTATTTTAAATATATTTATTATAATTTGTTTTTAAAAAATATGGAACAAAAAACCAAATATCACCAGCCAGACGAAATTAAAAATTCGTTGTTATTCTTTTTTAGTGCTATCATTAGACTCTTTTCTGATGTTGCCTATACACTTTCGATTCGTGGAAATAGACAGACTTCAGATCTTTTGGGTAATATATCAACTAAAGTAGAAAAAAAGTCTCGAGGAATAAAATAAACCCTTAAATCCGCCCGAATTTTTGTACTGAGAGTAAACTACATTCGTAAAACTGTGAGTTGCTACGAAGCTGTCCTTTCGACAAGTGTCCAGATAACATCAGTTGTTCATGACAGTCGAAATTTTTTCAGAAATCTACTAAAGTGTTTGAAACTGTAGTCAAATTCAAGCAGGTTTAAAAGCTTGTTTATATTATACATTATGAAATAATGTAATGCAATGGCAAACGTTTTTACTATTCTGCTATACTTATTCTATTATTAATTACTAATAATAAATATGTTTATTGCACTTGGTTTACTTGGAGTTTTGGTAGTCTATCTGGTTGCTCAGTATAATGGCTTTGTTGTTTTAAAAACTCGAATTCACGAAGCTCTTTCCGGCATCGATGTTCAATTAAAAAGACGAGCAGACTTAATTCCTAACGTGGTTGAAACCGTCAAAGGTTATGCAAAACATGAAAAGGGAGTTTTTACCGAAGTCACTAAAGCCCGAACTGCTTTGATGGGAGCTAAATCTCCCCAAGAAAAAGCTGAGGCAGATAATATGCTAAGCGGTGCCCTGAAATCATTGTTTGCCGTTGCTGAAGCCTACCCAGATTTAAAGGCTAATACTAATTTTCAAGATTTACAAAGACAGCTCGAAGACACTGAAGATAAAGTCGCCTATTCACGTCAGTTTTACAATTCCAACGTTCTCGACTTTAATACTAAAGTCCAGATGTTTCCATCAAATTTAATCGCTAATGCTTTTGCTTTCAAAGCTTTTGAATTCTTTGAAGCCGAAGAAGAAGCAAAAAAGAGCGTAAAAGTAAAATTTGATTAAAAGAATGACCGTTTACAATCAAATTTCTGAAAATAAGATCAAGACGTTTTTTATAATGTTTTTCTTTATCTTGATCTTTTCTTCGTTTTTCTTTTTACTGGGAAAATATTTTGATTCTCCCTGGGGTTATTTTTTCTTAGGCCTTTTTATTTCTTCTATATCATCTATTGGAAGCTATTTTTACGGAGATAAATTAGTTATCCTAACAACAGGAGCGCATCCTGCCGATAAAAAAACTTACTTTAACTTTTATACAGTAACTGAAAATCTTTCTCTTGCCGCCGGCATGCCACTCCCTAAACTTTACGTAATCGACGATCCATCACCCAATGCTTTTGCTACCGGTAGAGATCCAAAATATGCGGTGGTTTGTGTCACAACAGGACTTTTGCAGATTATGGATCGAACTGAGCTTGAAGGCATCATCGCCCATGAACTTTCTCATGTTAAAAATTTTGACATTCTTTTGGCTTCGATCGTAGCTGTTCTCGTCGGAACTTTAGCTTTAATCTCAGACTGGGTTATAAGAAGTATGTGGTGGCACCGCGGTTCAGATGATGACAGTCGAGGAAATCGTAACCCAATTTTTTTAGTTTTGTTTTTAATCTCGCTAATCTTAACACCAATTATTGCGACTATAATTCAGCTGGCAATCTCGAGAAGAAGGGAATACCTGGCCGATTCATCGGGCGTCCTTTTAACACGTTATCCTGAAGGCTTAGTCCGTGCTTTAGAAAAATTAAAAGGTAATCCGTCTTCGATGAAAAGGGCAACTTCTTCAACCGCTCATCTTTTTATAAATAACCCCTTTAAGAAAAAAAGCTCATCCTGGTTTGTCAGCCTTTTTTCAACTCATCCACCGATTGAGGAGAGGATTAGAATTTTAAAAAATTTATGAACCTAATTCTAATCATTTTAGGTAAGTTTATTATCAAAATAAGCCAACTCTTAAATCTCGGCTCTGGTTCAACCTGGCCGGGACACATCGCTCTAAATATAAATGATAAATTTATAGAACAGACGTTAGATAAAAATAAAAACTTAAAAATTATTGTCATTGCAGGGACGAATGGAAAAACTACTTCAACAGCTCTCTTAAAATTTATTCTTGAAAAATCTGGAAAAAGAATTTTCACCAATAGCGAAGGCGCCAATCTACTAAACGGCGTCGCTTCGTCAATTATCAAAAACAGTGATGACTTTTCAAAATTGAAATTTGATTATGCGATTTTTGAAAGTGACGAGCTAAATTTGCCCCTGCTTTTAAATAAAATTTCTCCCGATAAAATTCTTATTCTAAATTTATTCCGAGATCAACTTGATCGCTATGGGGAAGTTAATAGTATCGCGCTAAAATGGCTAGATTCTTTAAAAATACTAACCGATAAAACAGAAGTTTTGATAAATGGAGATGACCCTCAACTATATTTTATTGGGACAAAACTAACTCAAAAGGTTAAATATTTTGGGATAAATAAAAAACTAATGAAGTTAAAAGAAATTCCAAATGATGTTGATTCAATTTACTGTCCTGTCTGTCTATCATTATTAAAATATAATCAGTTGGCTTATGCTCACCTAGGGGATTTTTATTGTTCCAACTGCAACTTTAAGAGATTTGGAGAAAAGATAAGCGACTTTTCCAATACAAAAATTAATTATCCAATGAGTGGGCTATATAATGTATATAATACGAATGCTGTTTTGCTTCTAATAAAATCGTTAATTAATATTAATATCGAAGATATCAATAAATGGCTCTCCAAATTTACCCCTGCTTTTGGCCGCCAAGAAGAAATTGTTTATAAAAATCGCAAAGTATTTATTCTTCTTTCCAAAAATCCAGCCGGCTTTAATCAGTCGATCCAGACAGTGAGTGAGATGGTGGACAAAGAAAAATCTAATTTTTTAGTTATTCTCAACAATAGGATTCCTGATGGACTTGATGTCTCGTGGATCTGGGATGTTGATTTTAAGCCAATTCTTGATTCTGCCAACAACGTTTACGTTTCCGGTGATCGCGTTTATGATATGAATTTAAGATTAAGATATGAAAATGATAGAAAAAATATTATGACTTTTGAAAATTTATCTGACGCAATCGAATCAATCGTAAACAAAACAAAGGAAGGGAAAAGATTATATATTTTACCAACTTATTCGGCAATGTTGGAAGTTAGAAAGATATTATTAGGAAGAAAATTACTATGAATATAAATATAGGCTGGCTCTATCCGGATTTAATGAACACATATGGTGATCGGGGAAATATCATTACCCTAAGCTATAGGTTGAATAAGATGGGAATCAAACCTATTGTCAATAAAATTTCCATCAACGAACCCGGAGAGCTTATCTCAAAAATGGATCTAATCTTCATGGGAGGAGCCCAGGATAAACAACAGGAAATTGTTAACCAAGACTTAAAAAGTAAAGGATCGTTTTTGAAAAAAGCAATTAACGATGGAGTCCCGGGACTATATGTCTGCGGGGCTTACCAATTTTTGGGAAAATATTACAAAGAAGCCAACGGCAATATCATAGATGGTATTGGCACATTTGATATTTATACCGAAAGTCCAGGGTTAAATGTCCCACGTTGTATTGGAAACATCGTAATTGAATCAAAATTATTTCCAAAAACTAAATTAGTCGGTTTTGAAAATCATGGAGGACGGACATATTTAGGCGATAAAAATTTAACTTTTGCAAATGTTATCCGCGGCTATGGAAATAATGGAGAAGATAAAACTGAAGGACTTTATTATAAAAATAGTTTTGGCACCTATCTACACGGGCCAATCCTTCCAAAAAATCCTGAGCTGGCTGACTACTTAATCGAAAAAGCTGTTCAAAGAAAATATGGAAAAGACGTTAAGCTTAAGAAAGTAGATAATAAGTGGGAGAATAAGGCAAGAGAATTTGTCATTAATAAATTATAATAATTTATGAGTTTTGTTCACCTACACGTCCATACCGGTTATTCTCTTCTTGACGGCATGTGCCGGATTGATGACCTTATTGATAAAGCAATAGCCGAAAAAATGCCGGCTGTTGCCATTACCGATCATGGTGCCCTATACGGAGCTTTTAAGTTTTTTGTCAAAGCTCAAGAAAAGGGGATCAAGCCAATCATCGGTGTAGAAACTTACAAAGCAAAAAACTCACGACTCGATAAAAAGGCCGGAGTTGATAGAGATCAATATCACTTGGTGTTGCTCGCCAAGAATCTAACCGGTTATCAAAATCTTCTTAAAATTGTCACTAACGCTTTTCTTGAAGGATTTTATTATAAACCCAGAATTGATTTTGAAGTTTTGGAAAAATATCATGAAGGGATTATTGCCTTATCCGCCTGTTTAAACGGCGAAATTCCTTCATTAATCTTAGAAAACCAAACTAAACAAGCAGAAATTATTTTGGAAAAATATCTAAAAATATTTAAGGATGATTTCTATTTAGAAATTCAAAGACATCATGGGATTGAAGAGCTCGATCGAGTCAACAAAGAATTAGTGCGACTTTCACGAAAGTTTGGCGTCCCGCTGGTCGCCACCAATGATGTCCATTACCTGGAAAAAGAAGATGCTTATGCCCAGGAAGTTCTTCTCTGTATCCAAACCCAGCGAACGATGGTTGAAAAAAATCGACCAATGTCAATGATCAATGTCCCGGATTATTATTTTAAGTCAACGGCCGAAATGAAAGGAAGCTTTATTGATTTACCGGAAGCAATTGAAAATACTGTCAAAATAGCCGAAAAATGTAATGTTGAAATTCCAAATGGAAAATGGATTTTACCAAAATTCGAAACACCAAAAAATCAGCCGGTGGCAGAATACTTAAATCAACTCGTTGAGGAAAGAAAGAAAAGAGTGTCTTCATATTCTCAAGAACTTATAAACAAAAGAATTGGATATGAGTTGAATATTATCAACACTAAAGGCTACTCTACCTATTTTTTGATCGTTCAGGATTTTGTCAACTGGGCTAAAAATCATGGAATAGCCGTTGGACCTGGTAGAGGGTCGGTGGCAGGATCACTGGTCGCCTATATCCTCGGTATCACCGATATTAATCCAATTGATCAAAATCTTCCATTTGAACGTTTCTTGAATCCTGATCGTCCGACTCCACCTGATATCGATATTGATTTTGCAGATATAAGGCGTGACGAAGTCCTAAAATATGTCACCAATAAATACGGGGAAGACAAAGTTGCCCAAATTATTACTTTTGGAAAAATGGAGGCAAGGCTTTCTGTCCGCGATGTCTCGAGAGCTCTTGGTATGTCTTATTCAACTGGTGATCGGTTGGCAAAAATGATCCCATTTGGAAAACAAGGGTTTAACATGACAATTTCTCAAGCATTAGAGGAATCTGCTCAATTAAAATTCGCTTATCAAACTGAACCTGAAACTAAAAAAATCTTAGACGTCGCCCGACGGCTTGAAGGCTTACCTCGTCATTCATCAGTTCATGCGGCCGGTGTTGTAATATCTGATAAAAATTTATCGGAGTATGTCCCGCTTCAACGTGATAGCAAAGAAGGAAAGATAATTACTCAATATGATATGTACTGTATCGATTTAAATGCTGTCTCAAATCAAAAAGCAGTTGGACTTTTGAAAGTGGATTTCTTGGGCCTGCGAAATCTAACCATCATCGAAGAGGCATTAAAATATGTTGAAAAAAATTCCGGGGTGAAAATCGATATCCATCATGTTCCAACCGATGATAAAAAAACTTATGAACTAATTTCACGAGGCGATACGATTGGTATTTTTCAACTTGAATCTGGCGGAATGAAACATCTGGCCAAGGAACTCAAGCCAAATAAATTATCTGATATTTCGGCTATGGTGGCGCTTTACCGGCCAGGGCCGATGGATCTTATTCCGGCCTTTTTGGAAGGTAAGATGAATGCCAAAAAAATAAAATATCCTCATCCCGATCTTAAATCAGTTTTAGAGGAAACTTATGGAGTCCTGGTTTATCAAGAACAGGTGATGGAGATTGCTAATAAATTAGCTGGCTTTTCAATGAGCGAAGCAGATAATCTTCGTATGGCGATGGGTAAAAAGAAAAAAGAATTAATGAAAAAAGATAAAGTAAAATTTTTTGAAGGCTGTCTCAAAAAAGGTTACAAAACTGCGATGATTGAAAAAGTTTGGAACTTCATGGAAAAATTTGCCGCCTACGGATTTAATAAACCACATTCTGCCTCATACGGATTAATTGCCTACTGGACTGGCTATATCAAAGCCAACTATCCAGTCGAGTATATGACAGCTCTTTTAACGGCGGAGCTTCATGGAGTCGCCGGACCTCAACGAGAGATAAAAATGTCACAAGCAATTGAAGAATGCCGAAGAATGGAGATAAAAGTCTTGCCTCCGGATATTAATAAATCAATATATAGTTTTTCAATCGAGGGACCGGAAATTCGTTTTGGTTTATCAGCTTTGAAAAATGTTGGGTCTGCCGCTATTGATTCTATTCTTGAAGAAAGAGCCAAAGGAGTTTTCCACGGATTAAAGGATTTCTTGTCACGAGTTGATCTGCGACGAGTTAATAAAAGAACTGTTGAGAGCCTTATTAAATCCGGTGGTTTTTCAAATTTCGCTAATAAGGCAACTTTGATGTTAAACTACGCTCTTATTGTTGCTGATATTCAAAGAGTAAAAACAAAGTCTGAAAAAGGTCAATACGATCTTTTTGTCTCGCCTGACGAAAAAAAATTAACTGATAATTTTAAGGAGGTACCTGAATATGAGGAAGATGTTTTATTTACAATGGAGCGTGAGGTGATCGGCTTTTTAATTGGTAAAAATCCTATGGCTAAATATAAAGCCATTATTGAAAAAAAAACTACAAAAAAAATTGGAGAGGTGACAATCCAAGACGCTAACAAGCCAATTATTTTAGCCGGATTAATTAGTGGGAAAAAAATTGTTAAAACTAAAAAAAACAATGAAGAAATGGCAATACTTCAAATCTTTGATGAAAGCGGCACTATCGAAGTGGTCGTCTTTCCCCGAAGCTATACTATTCTAAAATCTTTCTTGAATATCAATAAAATCATTATGCTTAAAGGCAAGGTCAACGAACGCGAAGGCCGAATTGGTATCATTCTTGAAAACGCAGTGGATTTGGAAAAAGT
>CAYIMI010000035.1:0-7412 GCA_964364445.1 uncultured Gammaproteobacteria bacterium | reverse complement strand
AAGGAATAATTTTAGGTAACGATCAAGGTTTTCTTGTACTTTAAAACCTTTCATGAGTCGAAGTCGAGGTTTGATACAACCATTAAAACATTCCAGTAGATTATTATCCCGCCTCATATGAGAGTGATCAAAATGGGTTAGGGTATATTTGAAATTTGTGAGGAGTGATCTGTAGGCTTTTAGAAATCTCTCAGGCTGTTCATGTTTACTACTTGAAACATATTGTTTTAATCGATCAAGAGCTTTTATTGAATCATCTTTGGTTTCAGCGTAAATTACCTCTCTAAATAGTAGTTGAAATACTTTGATATTGTGTTTTGTTTGAGGAGTCATTTGACGAGACCGGCTAACACTCTTAATCGGTACTACTTGACCCATTCTAAGTTCTTTATGAAACACACAGAGTTGAAACGGTATAGTCGGAAGTAATCGTTTCAGAGCCTTGAGAAAGCCCCTATCACCATCGGCATAAACTCCCTTAATGTTTACAGCTCCAATTTTATTGACAGCTTGTGTCATTACCTGCTCATATGTTTTTTCTGTTTCATCATCTGCCCATACAGCGCCAACAATATCAAATGTTTCCGGATCAAAGGCAATAAGGAGGACTATCTGACCCCTTCCAAATTGGAACCATACTCCGTCAAATGCCAAATATCCAGACCGTTTTGGATGATACAAAGAATCAATCTCATCAAGAGACGGTAATTTATCAGCGACTATTTCTATGAAATCAAGGATGAGTCCTTTTGTTAAAACATCAGTTTGGTAAAACTCCCTGATAAGCGTAATTGCCGTATTTAAAGATAAACATTGGAGATAAATAAATACCACCCGTTCAATGAAATCATCATCCCATTTTGGAATATCGTGAACCCTAAAGAAATGACCGTTTTCACATTTATATGTTTGTATTTGTTTTTTCTTCTTTCCTTTAATTGTCATGACTGTTCGTGTTACCTGACCGTTTCTTTGTATATTTTTACTCTTACAGTTTGGGCAGGTAATCACCACTTAAATGTATCAAAAATACCGCTTAAAACATATTAAATGAGGGTTAAGAGCGTAGAGACGGTCTAAAGTAGTGTTTTATCAGTCGATTTTAATACCAGTGCCTTATATTTCTTAAACGATTTAGACCGTTTATACCAGCCATATGAGAAGAATTGTAACACAAGACATCAATTTTCGCAAATCGATAGATTTTCGCCTACATATTTTTTTCTTCATTTTACTTCCTCCTTGTTTAGCTTCTTTAAACTTGTTATATTTTTAATATGTATCCAGAAGTTCCACCCGCACAAACACCAAATCCGGAATTAGAAAGAATAATAGCGCAATTACAACATATGCACGCCGATCAGGTGGTTGCAGAGTTAGAAAGTGTTCAAAAAGACGCTAATAATATAAAAAAAGAAGTTGACGAAAATGAAAGACTTCTGCAAATGCATCCTGAAAAACTCCCTAATTCAGTAGAAAAAGAAGAACCTAATCGAAGCAAGCTTAATAAAATTACCGACGTTGTAAAGAGAGTGGTGGTGGCGATTAATACAGGAAGAGTTGAAGGAGATATTTTTGCAGAAGTTCCAGATAGATCTAAAAATATTTTAGTGTCTTTATGTACAGAACTATCTTCAATCGGAGAAGTCAGTTCAATAAATCATACGAACTCTCTTTTTATTAATGAAATAATAATCAGGGGAATTGAGGGAAGACTCGAGACAACCGAGCAATTAATCAGCGCCTTTGAAAGTATTAAGATGCTTAAATACCCGCACAATCATTTGTACACTGAAATTGCCGACCTGTTTCGTGCGAAAGCTAAAGATATCGGAGCAACAGGAGAAGATCTTGAAAAATTGATGACGGAAGACCAAAAAAAAATGGGTAGGCCTGAAATGGTTTCGAAAGAAAAAATAAAAGAGAATCAAGAAGCGATTGAAGGATTAACTAATGAGTCAAATGGATTAAGAAATAGTATGAGAAGAATAATTGAGGCATTAGATATCGGAGCTTTAGATAGATCGAAGATAGGGATGGAAATAATAGCAAAAACAACCGATCCGGATAAACGAGATCAATTATTACGACAAGAAATACATAAAATAAAAACTCAACTGATATTAAAACTTGAAAACTTGGGTGCAGCGGCTGGTTCGAAGTCAAACCAAACAACAGCACAAGCAAGAGCTGAGGCGGTACTAACAACCAATACATTAGCCGGTCAAATTACCGGTGAAGACTTGATTGGTAATTTTGATGGATTTGAAAGACTTATTAATGAGTTTAATAGAGAAGGTATTTTAAGTCCAAATATATATGAAAATTTATTGGAAGCGGCCACCAATTTAGATAGAAATAATAAAATGTTATTTCGTTTTCACGATGTATTTGCAAAAGAAAGCCAGGGGAAGGGCCGACTTGCTTACATGGCAGAAAGTTATATTACTACCTGGACCGGTAATGATTTGCCATTACTGAAAGTTCTTGATAATCGGAGGGCATTCATTGCATATGGACGGGAACATTATAATTCATTCAGGGAGCCTAAAGATTGGCAAGATTTTAACCGTGACATAAGGCACATATTTCACACGATGTTTGCGGGTACAGCTTCTAATGCTAAGGATTTTTGGCAGTCGACTTTCAGTGAATTGAAAGAAGGTATGGTCTATAAAGAATTGACGACGGCTCTATTTAATTTAGGAGATCAGTTGAAGGAAGATACTGAGTATGGTGATAAAAATATGCCTAATTTAGTAAAAATAAAAGATGTTTATGCAAAAGCTGAATCGGCGAGCTACGAAGGATCAATTTTGGCGGGGGCGGCCACAATAACAACCGAAAAAACGGTTGATGTCAGTTTGGGGAGAGCGGTCAGGGCTTTCACTTATGAAATGCTTGATTATAAAGAGTTAACTCAATACACACATGACATCATTGCCTTAACTGAAGCCGGATTGGGCTTTGACAAACTGGCTGAGTTTTCGGCACGATTGCGCCAGGAGGATATAAGTCGGCTGATTAGAAATATGCCGGGGTTAGCTGATGCCATCAGTCTTTATCAATCAAATCTAGCCCAGAAAACTGCACGTGATGCCCGGACTATTTCGGCAGATTTTGGCAGACGTATAATAACCGGTGACAACCTGGATAACATTGGTAGGGAAACTTTTCTACAATTGAAACATCTTAATAAGATAAAAAAACTAATCAAGAATGGAGAATTGGTGGAAGCTGATGTGATTCGGATGGTCACATTTGCAACGGGTATATCCAAGGGAGTTACTGGTAGCTTCTGGGAAGTGGTCGGTAATAACCTGGCAGAAGTGGAAATAACTGAGGTGGCAAGAGATCCAAAGCATCCGGACGATCCGAGACCATTTAGAGAAGCGAAAGCATCAGGTAAAAGTAGTAGTGATAGAGGACAAGAACAGATGTGGGCATCGATTGATCTGGTTCAAACTTGGACAAAATATCACAAGCCTCGGCTCTGGGAGGAAATCAAATATGCTTATGCTCCAAGAGATATAAAGAATTATGATCCGGACCGGGCTGATTATTGGTCTAAACATGATGATATTTTTAAGTGGTCAAAAGAAGGGGAAAGAGCCTTTGCTAATGGTGCCAGTAATGAATATATTGATTTCACGGAAGATCATTGTTTTTTAAAAGAAAGCATGAAAACATTGATTACGGATGTAGCCTTGAGAGGTGGTTGGCGCCTTTATGACTATCGCAAACAATTAGTTCGTAAGGAGGGTGAAATAAATCCGGTAACTGGAGAAAGAGAAAGGCAGGTTGACTTTCGTAAAACAATCATGAGGCTTCGAGGGATAGGAGATTCGGCGGTTAAAACATTTATCAAAGATTTATTTAAGAAAGAATATGACCTTGATCCTTCGGAATTATCACTTAAAGATATCGGTGTTGACATGATTGAAGAGAATAGGAGTGCTTTAGAAAAATTTGGAAAAATTGGTAAAGAATTAAATCACGATCAAGAAAAAGTTTTAGAGATAAAGTTTTATGAAAAATATGTTTTTGAGCAAGTCCGCCATACCCAACCGAGTCTTTTTATTGCCATGGAGACTAGGGAAGTAATGCCGGAGGATGAGGTAAGGGGAACAAGAATAAGTGATAGAGAAATAGAAATAATAAAGAAAGAAAAAGAAAGAAAATGTGAAGAAAAAAAAAGAAGAGGCGAAAAAATTGAGCCCGAAGATTTATTTAGACAAGAAGATATGTATAAAAAAGGCTTTACTTTTCAAGAGCAATTATTAGACTACTTAACAGTAGTGTATGAGAACAAATGTCCAAAGAAAGACGGTAGGGCTTGGATTAAAACTCATCTTTTACCAATGTATGTCAGTGCTTTACAGGTAACTGAGAGAAACGAATGGCACAAGAAATATGATACTTGGAAACAAAATGAAAAAAATGGCATCACTGATTTAAACAAAAACCCTTTCGATATTGATATTGAGGTTAATAGATTTTCGGTAGCGGATTTTGATAAAAAAGATAATTATGATAGTTTGATTGAGTTTTATGCCGATAGTAGAACTTCGATAGGGAAGACAGTCCAGGGGTTGGATGAATATTGGCTGGAAGATGAAGATTTTATTAAGAATCTTAAAGGTTTTTACAAAAAAATGGAATATGTAATTGATCATGAAAGATGGGACCATAATACCGTCAAGGATAAATTTGGTAACTGGGTTCATACTGGTAACGAAGAAAACTTGACTCACCGGTATGCCAGATTACTAAAAGCGGATAGAGCCGGGATTGACTCGTATACAAGTTGGGCTTTGTTTAATCTTGATGAGTTTAATTTTGAAACTTCAGGTAATCGACAGACACAGAGAGTATTTGCGGAAGCGGCTTTATGGGCGCAAGAAGGAAATAAACTAATTGATGCTATTTTCTCAGATCAAATAGGCGCATTTACCATGAAAGAAGTCCATAATGATCATGAATTTGAAAAATCTGTTGAAGAGCATTTTGTTGATCATTTTAAAAAACTTCATAAAGTAGTAGCCAACGTGGAAGATGACACTTCATTTCTTTATCAAGGGAAGATGATGATGTTTTTGGTATCGGCAATGGCAGACGATCGTATCAATCGTATAGCTGTTGTTGGGCCGACATTAAAAGGAGGGCAAAGAAGATGGGATAAAACGCCGTCAAGCTATATGACGAGTAAAATGCAAATTAGTAATCGTGAAGGGGCGACTAGCCTAGATACATCGTCCAGAGTAGAGATTTTCATCAATACGATAGGAAACAAGGGCGTTCAAATGGCCCGAGAAAAAGAACAGATAATTGGAAAGGGTCCGGCTAGGTTTTTTGGATTGATTCCCGGTAAAAATGAATATGCGCCACACGGAACAGAGCATATGAGTATCGAACAGTTGATACATGTGGCTCAAGTGGGATTAGGTACGAGGCTAAAAGAAAATATCCCAATGCTGGGGCCAATATTTTTAATAATAATGGCAATGCTTGCAAAATTAGCCTTTGACAAGGATAACAAGAAGTAAATTTGATATTATGAAATTAACCCTGTTAAATTCCCGTTAAATTTGGTAATACTATTGTTAATGTATTATTTTATTTATATTTTAAAATCAGATAAGGATCATAAATTTTATACAGGTTACACGCAAAATTTAACGGGACGATTTGAGCAACACAAAAAAGGATTAGTCGATTCTACAAAAAACAGGAGACCGTTAAAGCTGATATATTTTGAAGGTTGTCTGGATCAACAAGATGCCACTCATCGAGAAAAATATTTAAAAACTTATTTTGGAAAAATGTTTATAAAGAATCGACTCAAATCGTATTTATCCCAGTTAAATGGGATTCTATTTAACGGGATTTAACAGGGTAAACTATGAAAAAAATTATTTTATCAATAATCTTGTTATTCTTTATTTATTTTGTTCCAAATATTGCCTATGGGCAAAATGTTTTTAATATAAATAGCTTTGTTCCTGGAGTTGGATGTGGTATTGCTGGAGATACTGAAGGACATAATATTTGTTGTAATATTCCGACTGCTTTTGAATGTAATCACCCCGTACTACAAAAATTACAAAGTTTTTTGGATTATATTCCAGGTGTTGGGAATAGCGTTGATGACTTTTTAACTAAATGTAAAGATTTACAAACTTTTGTAACAAAAACTAACGACACTGCATGCATTACTGGGGAACAGTCGACACCAAATACTTCAAGTCCAAATTGTTTATGTGTCGATAATAATATTTCTAATCCAAATCAAGCAATTACTAATATGTGTGGTCAATATTTGAAGGCTTCACAGGATGCGAATGAGCTAAAAAATTGCTTGAGTTGTGCAGGTAATAATGGAATGTGGACAGGGTTGGGGTGCTTGCCTTTGGATTTGAATACCTTAATTAGCACTTTTGTCCTGTCAACTGGCATTGGAATAGGAGGGACGTTCGCACTTCTATGTATAATTTATTCTGCCTTCATGATGCAGTCATCTCAAGGAAATCCTGAGAAACTAAAGAAAGCCCAGGAAATGATCACCTCATGTATCATGGGACTCATGCTTATAATATTTTCAGTCTTCATTATGAAGTTGATAGGGGTGAATATTTTACGCATACCGGGATTTGGATAAAGGCAAGAAATAAATAGAAATACGGTGGAAATAAGGAAGAAATACAATTGTATCTCGATATATTTCTATTGAGTTTCTATAGTATTTCTGTGAATCCGCATTATGGAAAGCAAATACATTTTGATTAAAGACTTGGAAGTTTATAAATTATCTCGAGAACTTTCAAAACTTGCTTGGGAAATATTCAGTAAATTTGATTGGGAATCAAAAAAAATATTTGGTAATCAATTTGTCGAAGCTACAGATTCAGTCGGAGCTAATATTGTCGAGGGATACGGACGCTTCCACTATTTAGATAAGATCAAATTTTATTATAACGCACGTGCATCATTAAACGAGGCTAACGATCATTGGATAGATATCATTTTTGAACGTAACAAAACTTCAAAAGAACAAATTGAAAAGTTTAAAGCTATTGGTAAACAACTTTCAATAAAACTGAATAACTTTATAAAAAGCACGTACGATGCAAAAGAAAGAAACAAATAGAGATATGGCAGAAATAGGTTGAAATACAATTGTATCTCAATGTATTTCCATATATTACAACTTATATCCATTTATTTCGATCATTTCTCTACTGTATTTCTACTTCGTTTCTACTATATTTCTGGCTTAGTTGTTGGTGAAGTGGTGACGGGTTAACTATGATTGCCTGGGGCTGCGTGCTGTCCTTGGTTATCTGCGAATATCTGTTTACCACCAGGCAGTTTTTGTAATAAGTCTCTTACCGGTTTAATATAGAATCCAATAC
>CAYIMI010000034.1:0-7518 GCA_964364445.1 uncultured Gammaproteobacteria bacterium | reverse complement strand
CCTACTAGATCGGGGAATCCTAAAAGCAGACTCCGATGGAGGGTTTACCGCCGAAGCTGATTTCATAGAAATATTTTCCGATTACTACCAGAGCGAAAAAAATGACCATAATGACGAGAATCAAATGGTCTTAGGAATGCTCTACAACATGAGGCACGAGCTTGGAGTGGGGGTTTTGTCACAGACGGAAGTTTTGCAACGGGCTCAAGAGATTATTCCTGGTTTAAAAAGAGCCGGAAATGACATTTTAACGGCTTATATAAATGAGAATTTTAAGGAATTTAGTCAGGAACTAGGTGATTATTTGGAAAAAGGACTACTTGGTGAAAAAGATTCAGAGATAAATACAAGATTAGTTAATCTTCGATATATTGACGGTTTTAAATTAGGTGAGGCATTTGGTGATATTTTGAAAAGAGCGGCTGGTGAGAAAAAAGAGGAAGACCGCGCTAGATTAACTCAACTTGAATCGCAAACAGGCGATGAAAATGCCGTGATGAATTTGCTTATTGAGGGAAAAGAGATCGCCGATCCAAAAGTAAGAGATAGAGTCGAGTCTTCGATGAAAAAAACTTCGCGATTGCGAAGGTTCCTTGATAGATCAGCTACAAAAGCAAAAATAGCTATCCAAAATAAATTGTTTTACTCCGAGGGTGAAAGCCCATGGTTGGCTAAACCAAGCCTGGGAACCGAAACTAAGTCAGCGGCAGTTGGAGCGGCTGCGGCTATATCTTTTGGTCACATGGTCAACTATGTGATGGAAGATCCGGTTAACCGTGGAGTCCAAGCTGGTTTATTTGTAGCGGGATATTTTGTCACAAAAGAAGGTGGAGCATATATAAAAGAAGTTAGAGCAAGAAAAAAAGAGTTGGGAATTGTTAAGCCTAAAAAACCGAAGAAATACGAGGGAAGCAAAAAACGATATGAAATAGAAAAAAGAATATACAAAGAGCAAATGAAGCAAATAAAAAGAGAAGTAGGTAAAAAATTCTGGCATAACAAAGGGAAGATGCTTTATAGTTCCGGAAGCTATTTAGTGACTTCAATTGGAGTTAATTACTTATTGCAAGGCGTTGGACTTAGCGGAGCGGAGGCGCCGATGGTGTTGGCGGCAACAAACGTAGCCGTCTCAGGATTATTATCAGCCGGTGGAATGAGGTTTGGGGCGGAATTTGCTGTTGATAATTGGTTAGGTAGCAAGAAAGCGGTTGATGGGGGAATGGAATTATTGACAGGCAAAAAAAATGAAAAAAAATTACCAGAAAAAAAACCGGAATTTCATTTTAAATTTAAAATTATTGACAAACCTTTTCAGTACATAAAAAATAAGGCTGGCGTCGCGTTTGCCACAAATATTGCTCCAAATATTGAAAAAACAAGAATTAAAGTCGAGCAAACATTAAGAAAAAATAAATATGTAGACGAAGTCATGACGCGCCACGAAGAAGAAAATCAACATCTTCAAGTTTTGGAAAGATTTGTTGAAAGAAAGAAAGATCCAAACGCGAAGTTTTCAAAAGATGAGCTTATTGAAGCGGTAGAATTCTTGACTTTAATGAAAGAAGAGGAAGGTATGCTCCTGATTCATAATTCCCGTTTTTATGAAAAAAGAATGATCAGACAACCTGACGGAACTTTTATCGAAGTTGATAACAGAAAAGGACTAGGAAAAATTGACGAAACGAGACGCGAGATCGTTGAGTACGCACAAAATAATCTAGCAAAAGAAGACTACGATGATGTAGCTGAAGTTTCTCTTCATTTTTTCTCAGATGTCAAAACTATTCGTAAAAAAGTGTTTTACAAACGAATGAAATATCTGGTCGCCTCCTACGGATACAGAGTGACATTTATGGTCATGTCACACGCTCTCCAAAGTCAGGGGGGATTGTTGGAAAAACCAGCTAATTGGCTACTTGGGGATTCGACGATGAAGCCTCAAGATATTACTGAACAGGCGCCGACGACCATTTTCCACGCTGATGTAAAAACCCCTCAAGGACAAGAAACGCTTGCTAAAGAAGTCTGGGCTAGATCTGAAGAGCTTAATAATTTGGTTAACCTGATGGGTTCATCGGAACAACTTTCCGAATTTCAACCCGGACTGGAAAGTCACCTGGCCTATTACGGTGTAAATCAGGCTCAGATTGAACTTCTGGTTAATAATCTCGAAAAAAATAATCTAAATACTTCTGATTTGATGCGGGTCGTTTATGTCCTTTCAAGTTATAAAGAGGGACAGGAGTACCTTTCGAAAGTGGAAGGATTTGAAGGGACGGAACGACGAAACTTGGCTCCAATGATCGAAAATATTGCCCAAGATCCGGTAGGGTTTATTAATCGTGCAATGGAGGACAAAGAAAATGCTACTTTAATATTATTAAAATATCCTGATATTGCAGAGAAACTTGGAATAAAACCTGAAACACTGGCCAACCAGCTTGAATCACTAGTTATACCCGAATCGGTAAAAGAACAAATGTTGGTAAATAATAATTCTAATCCGATTGTGGTTTCAACCACTGGGCCACAAATAGTCAAGGTTGGCGACGTTGTAGCAGAATTCGTTGATGGGCTTTCAAAAGGGGAAAGACAGTCGAGGATTGATTTCTTAACTCAGATGAACGAAGTTTACAGGGCTGATAGTTCACTTTTACAACAAGCCGTTAATTTCCATTATTCTTCATTTTTGGCCGACTCAAATTATTACATAAATCTTGAAGATCATTCAATATTAAATACAAGGGCAATTGAACATCTGCCAGGTGAATCAATGATCTATAAAATTTATCATGCAATTAATCCCCAGACGGAAGCAGATATTTTTAGAGTAACCGACTTACTTAATAAAGCTAAGAGTGGCGACGTGAATTCTTATAATCAACTTTGTCAATTAGTGGCCGGTGCCGACCAAGCAAATCTGGATAAGATTTTTGACAGCAAAGTGGATTCAAGTATTTACGACAAAGTCTTGAATAACTTACCTGGAGAAGAAGTACTCCGAAAAGAAGAAATTGTCAGACGACTTCAGCAGGAAATGATCGGGATGGGCCTGCGCCCAGTCGGTGCGCCTATTATGGATCTTACCGAAATGACCGAATTGAGTAAAGACCCGGCAATATTCGTAGATCCTCGGGAAGCGCTCATCAGAGCTTTAAGCCCTGATAATTCTGACCTGGAGATGGCTGTAAGTCTGACGAGAAAAACAAAAACATTGTTTGTTCAAAATGATCAAATAGTCGGGTCATATTCGTCTGAATATCAAGTTAATATTGAGTATGAACCTGAAGATATTGCAATTTTAAAAGCAATTGAGGGGGCAGAATCTGATAATGATAAATTAACTTTTCCAAAAATAATAGGTAAAAATCTAGCTTATGTATTTGGATTTCGAGAGACCGCATCAGGAACGACCCCACCGGCTGGGTCACTCATAGAGATGATGACAGGGGATATAGGCCGTGATAATGCCATGAATCCTGATGCACCTTCAGCTCTTCATAATTATGATGCCTATAGTCCAGGATATCTTGCAAAATTAGTTATTGCTCATTTTAGGGGAAGAGTGCCCGAAGACTTACTAAAACAGATGGGCCCAGACGCTGATCTTACTCAAAGCATTCATGATAAAGATCCATCTCTAATTGATAGATTTTGCAATAAATTTGAAACTTTGATTGCGGAAAAAGTATTAGTGGCAAAATATGGTGAAGATAAAGTTGATCAGGTTTTCCTCAATCATGTTACCTCAGGGACAGTTGATGGAATTCAAATAAGAGGTGAAGAAGGGATGTCTGAGGCATTATTTGCAAAACCGTTTAAAGAATTGACGCTTGGTGAGAAATTCCTTATTGAGGCTTTAGGACAATCACCAGGAGAATATTTATATGACAATTCATATGATGCTAAGGGAAATGTAGTTTCAATTCCAAATCCTGCTAAGGCAATTAACCACGCAATATATATTATTGAAAACGGGAAAATCGGAGATAAATTAGATATCTTTTTTAAAGATATTCCCATAAGTAGCGGTTTAAGTGCAAAAGAGCAAATCCTTGCCGATTTGCACGCGATGGATAAGCAAGTAAAAACTGAGGGTTGGGAGAATGTCTTTGAAGGAAAACTACATTTACCGGCAGAAGCCCAGAATTTTTTCCTAACACGAGAGGCCGCCGGAGTCCAAGGAATGACTCTTGAGGAAATGCAAAATGCCGGGCTTGTGGAATCGGTTTCTGTGACTCCGGATGGGACGTACGTTGTCCTTAAAGATATGGTTATAAGTGAAGTTGTTAAGTCTTCTCCGGATCAGTTTATGACGCAGGGAGAATTGACAAGTGATCAGGAAACGATGGCTCAGCTGTCAGCTCAACTGGGCAGTCTGATGACTGATGCAAAGCGAGAAGGAAACTTTTTAGTTACCAATTCTGGGATACGAATTCCCGTTGTTGAGGCAGGAAATGATCTTGTAGTACCTGGACTCGCGGTTATTGAGATAGGTCCGGATGGCACAATCTCTCAATTTGATAAAACCGGAATGTTATCGGTTGGACCACAGCTTGTTGGCTCAGCTTATAAACCAATGGAAGCGTTTTTACTCATGAAAATTCATCCAGAGATGAATTTAGGTGAACAGCAGTACGCCGCAAGTCAGAGATATTTTGAAGGACAGTTAATCACAAATTCTGCAGTAGCTATTGACAATATGGAGTCTATGAAACTAAATGAATCTTTAGCAAATTCCGCCAATGTTCCAATGGTAGATATGTGGACAAAAATTAGAGAACAAGATCCTGATATCTGGTTTAAATACAAAGATTTGGCATTTAAACAATTTGGAATAAAATTTTATGAACTTAATAGTGATGGGAAATTTATTGAAATTATAGATGATCCATTTGATCGAAATAAAGCCCTTGCGGTTGGAAATGTCTTTGTGGGAGGGGCCACTCCAGAGGAAAGTGGTATGGTCCATATGGCCGAAGCCTACCAGAAAATTGGAGAAGCTAGTGTTGCGGGTGATCAAGCAGGGACGTACGTAATTGAGGCTTTAAATAATCCTGATCATAAAAATATTCACGTCTGGGGTCAGGATCTGATAGATAATGCCTTCAGTCCCAAGATGGGCGATTCATTAATTGCTATTAAAACCGGAAGTCAGCAAGGTTTTGATGCTGTCACAGGAGAGCCTATGGCAATAAGAAATATTGTTGCCATTGTCAAGATTGGTCCTGACGGAAAAGTTACATCAACCTTTTTAGAAACAATGGGTATTGATACTGAAGGTAAGCCGGTTGAACTTGGATGGGGGAGTGATTTAATTCCAATTGCCAAGGATGTTATAAGCGGTACGGGGGTAAAAATTTCTCCAGAGATTGCTCGTAATGGATTGAATGAACTATTTACAAATCCAGATAGCGGACTAAATTATCAGTTGGGCGCCGTTTCGGTTGATCATCTTTATCCGTTGCTTAAAAATTTGAGTAATGAAGAGCAGTATGCTTATTTACGTGAAGCAATCAGAACCGGTGGTACAAAATATTTATTTGTTGATTTGGTTGGCGCGCCACATGATAATGTTCAAAGTGTTGCCATTCATCTTCGAGACGCATCCGGTGCAGATAAATTAATAACATTAAATGTTTCTGCTAACTTGATTGAACCGGCCGGGCCCGTGATTAATCATTTTTCCGATACCAGTAGTCAGACTGCCATTGTTGATTTGCTTACTCAGGCTAGTCAATCTGAACCGGAAAAGTATGGAGGTTTACTCACACAATTACAATCTCAAGGGGTTAACTTTGTCCCTATTCATGACTATGAAGCATCACCGGCTTTATTTGCTATACACGAACAGATGGAAAAGAGCGGGGAGCTTTTTGTTGGGGCGCGTGATATGGGAGGAGTAATGAAACAGTTGGGGATGGATCCGAAGACGACAGTTTTTGTTAATGATGAATTATTTAGAGTACTTCAAGAAAAAAATCCTGATGTAATTAAAGAGCAGTTATTTACTCAGCGGGAATATCTGGCGATGGCGACTATCTATGAAAGTAGCGGCTTGCCTGGCGCGCTGGATACTTTGATTTATGACAAAGACATGACATCAAATCCTTCTTATCAGCTATTAAAAATCTTTGCCGAGACCAAGACTTCTCAAGTATTTAAACCGATAGATGGAGAACAACAGTTTTTAATTAATAAATTTCAAGAGCTGGTGAGCGATCCAAAAAAAGCGGAAAAATTAGCGCCAGATGTTATAACGGCTTACAATTTATATAACCAAATGTCCGATGGTATTGCTCGAAGAGTATCACCGGATCAAGTAACGTCAAAAAATTTCATTGAGGCATTAAATAGATTTGATAAAACGACCGAAGAGAGAATTTTATTATCTTTAGGAATTGCTCCAAATCAACCAGCTCCATCTGTACAAGCCTCAACTATGGCAAATGCTACACCGCTTTCCGCCGGCCCATCGCTTGACGCCTTGAAAGCAAGTGGCTCAGCAGTATTAACTGCAACAGAGTTAGTAAGTAATTTCTTAAAACATCCCGATCAGTTTGTTGATGTTCCACAACAAGACAAAGTATTAGCTATGACTTTGGCAAAGAATGCACAAATGATTGTAAATATTTATGACATGGGTATAGCGAGTAACTATAAAGGGGAAGATTTGAAGAATTACATTATACAAAATCTCCAGGAAAAAGGAATCGTGGTTGATGGAGATTTAATAAATCAAATAAGTTTTACGATAAATGACAAACAATGTGTTAATGGATTCATGTTTATAAATAAAATTTTAGTAAGCCAGGGCGTTCCAGGATTTATAGATATGGATAATATTGGCCTTTTTGGTGATACTGCAAAATCTGGAATTATGCCATTACTCGATCACTCAAAATATATTGATGGTCATTGGATCGCCTTTTCTGACGGTCATCAAATAAGCCAATACGTTGATCCAAAATTTGACGGACTTACTTTTAGATTTGTTGAGAAAATAAATCAACTTGAACCAGGAGATACTCTGGTTATTTCAACTCCTTGGGAAAAGGACGAACCCGGGCATATTGCCCAGGTTTTATGGTCTGGAACTGATGCTCAAGGACCTTACGTTGCTGTATTTGATACTAACGCGTTTGAATCCGGAAAGACGGAAATTAGGATTGTACGCAATTTAGTTGACGATTTTATTCTTCAATCAGTCATAGATGATGCAAAAGAATTTAATGTTCCGTTTAACCCCGCCTTTGCCGTAATCAGATCGACAAATCAATAATTATTTCCCAGGGTCGGACCCTCCAGGAGGGTCCGACCCTACCGAAGCTTCTGCAAGGCCCTACTTAAGATTGATTAGATTTATCTTCTTCCCAATTCCTTCTTTAATTTTCCAGCATAAGTCCTTATTAATCTGATCTTTACTAATTTCAGTGATTAATTTATCAATATTTTGATGAAGTTCTTTATCTGAAAAATCTTTCTTCATTTCATTTAAATAATTAATGATAAATTCTT
>CAYIMI010000033.1:6525-7691 GCA_964364445.1 uncultured Gammaproteobacteria bacterium | reverse complement strand
GGTTATCTTATACTGATCGGTATTATTGGGCTAGGTATACTGCAGTAAGCTTATTTTTTTTATATAATTCTCTTAATGAGAAAAAATATTTTAATTGGTATCTCCAGTGGTATTGCTGCTTATAAAGTTCTTGATTTAATAAAATTGCTAAAAAATGAAGGTAACGAAGTGTTTGTAATTATGACAAAGGGAGTGGTGGCAATGTTTCCTCTTCAAGATTTTGAAAAGGCTTCTGGGAATAGAGTTTTTGTTAATTTATTTGAAAAAAACTTTAATTATAGGGACGTTTTAAAGAAAAGAAAAGTTGAGCATATTGAGCTAACTGATAAAGCTGATGTGATGGTCATCGCCCCAGCCACGGCCAATATTATTGCTAAATTAGCTCATGGAATTGCCGATGATTTTTTGACCACCAGCGCTTTGGCTTTTAGCAGACCAATTATTATCTGTCCTTCAATGAATGTAAATATGTGGGGGAATCCAATTGTTCAAGAAAATCTTGCCAAATTAAAATCAGTTGGCTATCAGGTTGTTGAACCGGCGTCCGGAATGCTCGCCTGTGGATACGAAGGGGTAGGGAGACTTGAGGATGTAGAAATAATAAATAAAGAAATAATTAAATTATTGAAAAGAAATGATTCCTTAAAAGGAAAAAAAATCATTGTAACAGCAGGAGGGACGATTGAAAAAATAGATGATGTGCGATCGATCACCAACAAAAGCTCCGGGAAAATGGGTATTGCTTTAGCGGAGGAATGTTATTTACGAGGAGCAAACGTTTTGTTACTTCGGGCAAAAAATTCTGTTCATACTAGATATTTAATTAAGGAAAAAATATTTGAAACAGCCGAAGAATTACTTCAATTAATTAAATTAAATATTAATGGAGTAGGTCTGTTTTTTCAAGCGGCCGCTGTTTCTGATTTTAAAGTTGATAAAATAATTAAGGGAAAGATTTCAAGCGATCATTCTGTTAATTTAAAACTCACTCCACAGATAAAGATCATTAATGAGATTAAAAAATTATCACCAAAGACAACTTTGATTGCCTTTAAAGCGGAATATGGTTTGTCAGAAAAAAAATTAATTGAAGAAGGAATAAAAAAACTACTGGAATCAAAAGCAGATTTTGTCATCGCCAACGACATCAGTCGTGCTGATCGGGG
>CAYIMI010000033.1:4812-6425 GCA_964364445.1 uncultured Gammaproteobacteria bacterium | reverse complement strand
GTCATTAATAATAACTCTGTGGTCAATTTCTGGTTTCTCAAAATTTGTTTCCATTATCCTTGCATATTCTAAATCCAGAGGATATTCTGTTCTCTCCATTAATCTTTTTTCTCTAATTTCTTTTTTTGTTTCTATTAAAACAAATTTTGTCTCGGGGATTTTTTTTATAAGTTGGAGTCGATATTTCTCTTTAATAAAGGTTTGAGAAACGGCCAGTTTTTTATATTTAGATTTCCCTTCGACTTCGCTCAGGGCAAGTAGATTTTGGATTTTTTTGATTAATCTTTCAAAAAAAACATCTCTCATCTGATCAGTAAAGACAGTCTTTGTTTTGATGGCCTCCTTCATTTCTTCAGTCAAGTCGCGATCTCCTTCATAAAAATAATAATCAAAATATTTTTCAAATAGGCGTCCTACATATGTTTTTCCAGCTCCGGGCAGACCAAACAAAATAATTAGTGACATGAAAGAAATTATATATTAAAATGAAGTAAAAGGAGGTGAAATATATGACAGGATATGTAATCAATATCGAAGAAAAAAGTTTACAAAATAGTTACTTTCGCGAAGTACTTTTTACAACAAATAAAAGTCAACTAGTAGTTATGGCTCTAAAACCTGGAGAAGAAATTGGAATGGAAGTCCATCCAGAACATGACCAGTTTATAAGAATAGAGTCAGGTAAGGGGAAGGCGATCATGAACGGCGAAGAACACGAAATTAAGGACGGTTCAGCAGTTGTTATTCCAGCTGGAGCTCAACATAATATTGTGAACACATCAGAAGTGGTTATGAAACTTTATACTATTTATACGCCACCAGAACACAAACCCGGAACGATTCACAAGACAAAAGAAGAAGCCAAAGAATAAAATTAAAAGTTAAGAAATAAAATATGGAAATATTACCAAAAGATAGGTTGTTAAATTTATCAGGAAAGACTGCAATTGTGACAGGAGGATCTTTGGGAATTGGATACGGAATAAGTTACCGATTGGCTGAGGCAGGAGCAAATGTTGTGATTACCAGTCGCAATATTGAAGAAGTGAATAAAGCGGTTGAGGAACTAAAACAAAAAGGTTTTAATGCTGCAGGTGTGAAGACGGACGTTTCAATAGAGACAGAAGTAAAAAATTTGGTTGCAGAAGCAATAAAATCCTTTGGATCAGTTGACATCTTGATTAATAATGCAGGGGTGTTTCCTTTTGCTCCACTATCACAACTGACCAGTGAACTTTTTGATAAAGTGATCGCAACAAATCTAAGAGGTGTGTTTCTAACAACGAAATATGTATCGGAACAAATGATCAAACAGGGGAAGGGTGGCAAAATTATCAATATAACATCAATTGATTCTCTTCATCCCTCAGCGGTTGGCCTATCTCATTATGACGCATCAAAACACGGAGTCTGGGGTTTTACAAAAAACGTTGCTCTTGAATTGGCGAAAGACAAGATTTGGGTTAATGCTGTAGCTCCAGGTGGAGTGATGACTCACGGAGTTGCCGTTATGCAGTCTCAAGGAAAGCCCGTTACTATTGAAAGAAACCCCGAACCTCCAAAAATGGAAATAGCTATGGGAAGAATGGGAGTACCAGATGACATAGGAAAAG
>CAYIMI010000033.1:0-4712 GCA_964364445.1 uncultured Gammaproteobacteria bacterium | reverse complement strand
CCAAAAATGGAAATAGCTATGGGAAGAATGGGAGTACCAGATGACATAGGAAAAGTAGTCTTATTTTTAGCCTCTGACATGGCGTCATACATGACCGGTAGTCAGGTAGTAGTTGATGGTGGCTATTTGCTTAAATAAATTTATTGTCCGTTTGTAAAAGCACTCATGTCCTGAAATTTTACATCTACTGGTGGTGTAAAGAATGAATCGGCAATAACCTCAGTTTTACAAGAATCTTTATACTTTTCAATTTCTGCCAAAACTTCAGCGTCCTGGCTTTTTTTAACTTCAAGTTCTTGACCTGGAGTGACTATAGGATCCGTCATAGTAAAAGTAAAACCTGTCTTATTTACCTCATTCCACATATACATTTTTTTATCCTTTAAAACAATACTGTTTGGTTGGTCTTTTTCTTTAACTCCTTCCATAGTGACTCTGACAGCTCCACCTTTTATATAAGTGGTTGTCTGTATACCCTGTTCATCTTGGTAGACACATTTTAGACTTAATGACTGCGAGAGAGCATCTTTGATAGACGTAAAAACATTTGTATTCGTGCTATTAGCGGTTCCGAGAGGTGCTTTTGGAACAGCACCCTTTGAATTCATATAAAAATAACCACCAACTCCAAGAATTAACAAGATTACCAAGACAGGCACAATTTTTTTCATATTTATAATTTTGAAATATTAATAAAAAATGTTATCTTTTTATTTTCTTTTTGTCAACTTCACTGGTACAATTAACTCATGATTTTTCTTTCTTTAAAGACTTATAAAGAGTCAACCGGTGAGGCAGCCATAAAACTTTTATCTTGTGTAAAAAAAATAAGTGAGGAGACAGAAGTAAAAATAATTTCAGCTGTCCAACCAACGGATATTTATAGAATAAAAAAGGAGTTGGGGATTGAAGTTTGGGCGCAACATATGGATCCGATTGATCCGGGTAAAAATATGGGCTGGCTTTCTCCTTATTCACTAAAAGAAGCAGGGGCGACTGGTGTTGTTATTAATCATTCGGAACACAAAGTCTCTGATGAAATTATAAAAAATACTTTAGAAAAAGCGAAGCAATATAATTTAAAAACAGTTCTGATTGGAAATAGTGCAGATATGATATTGAAATTTGCTTCATGGCAACCTGATTACTTGTCTTATGAAAGAGAAGATATGGTTGGTGGTGGAGTATCAATGTTAACTCAGGAAACGGAGAATGTAAAAAAATTAGTTAGCGTACTAAAAATTCCTTTGATGATTGGAGCCGGGATCTCAACGGGACAAGATATAAAAACAGCTTTAGCACTTGGGGCAAAAGGAGCTATACTTGCCTCAGCATTTACATTAGCCGTTGATCCAGAAGCGAAACTTCGTGAGCTAGCAATGGGATTTAAATCATAATTTTTTATCCGTACTTCTTTTTTAAAATCATTAGAAGAAAAGCCCCAACAAAAAGGATTGAATTTGTCACCCAGATAAAAGGATCACCTTTTAATGATCCATAGACGACCCAAGAAATTCCATTTAGCATTCCAATAATTATTCCCATCCACGATAGGTCTTTCGTTTTTTTAGTTTTGTAAGATGACCAGACTTGAGGAAAAAATATAAGTGCTGCAAAAATAGATGCTAAATATCCAAATAATAATTCAACATTTTTCATATTGGTTATAAGTATAATATAAATTATGAAGAAAATTTACCCAGAAAAATTAAAATCAGGAGATGAGGTAAGAGTTATTGCTCCATCAAGATCGATGACCATCTTAGGCGAAGAGACAAAAAGCATCGCTAATCAAAGATTTTTTGATTTAGGGTTAAAATTGTCATTTGGTAAACATATTTATGAAAATGATGCGTTCAATTCAACAACTATTGAAGCAAGGGTCGAGGACCTTCACGAAGCTTTTAGTGACAAAAATGTCAAAGCGATAATTACTGTTATTGGAGGATTTAACTCAAATCAACTATTGAGATATATAGACTGGAATTTAATTAAGAATAATCCAAAAATATTTTGTGGTTATTCTGACATCACAGTTTTAAATAATTCTATTTTTTCTAAAACAGGGCTCGTTAGTTATTACGGTCCGCACTATTCCAGTTTCGGTCAAAAACTTTATTTTGAGTATACCCTTGAGTATTTTAAAAAATGTCTGATGGAAGAAGCGTCATTTGATATAGAACCAAGTAATTCTTGGAGTGATGATCTATGGTTTATAGATCAAAATAAAAGATTACTTGAAAATAACAAGGGATATCTCTTCATAAATCAGGGAGAAGCCGAAGGAACGATCATCGGTGGTAATATAAATACTTTAAATCTTCTTCAAGGAACAGAATATTTTCCTGATCTGACTGATTCAATTTTATTTTTAGAAGATGACTATGAAACAGTTCCTCATACCTTTGATCGGGATCTTCAGTCATTAATTCATTTGCCAGATTTTAATAGGGTTAAAGGATTAGTGATTGGTCGATTTCAAAAAAAAAGTAACATGACCGACGAATTACTAATGAAGATTATTAAAACGAAAAAGGAATTAAACAATATTCCTGTGATTGCCAATGTTGATTTTGGTCACAGTGACCCAAAAATTACATTTCCAGTAGGTGGAGAGGTAAAAATAGTTTCAAGAAAAGATAATTCAATGATAGAAATATCAGGGCATTAGTGTATTTGTCATCCCCTCGAAGGAGGGGATCCAGGAAAGAATGGATTCCCGCCTCCGCGGGAATGACGGGTTCCTTATAAAAAAATAAGGGCAAAGATCCCTGAAGATGCTCCAAGCAATATTCCTCCAATTACATCAGTTGTCCAATGCTCTCCAAGACTAACTCTTGACATTAACATTACCACGTTAAACATAATTAAGAAAACATTAATAAATATTTTCGTATTTTTATTTATTTTTGATTTCATTATCAGATAGAAAAATATCACTGAAACAAAAACAATTCTTAGTGCATGGCCTGATGGGTAAGATGATCCGGGTTGTATATAAGATGATGGAAAAAGAAACTCTATATTGTAGCGAAAGAACAGATGGGATGGACCTGGGTGGTGTAATAAATATTTTCCAACAATCTCAACCAAGTGAGCAACGGCAAATGGAACAAATATTAATAAAGAAGTTAATTTTTTTCTAAAAACAAAAATAATAAGAAGAATACTAGCTAATATTTCAAAACTTCCAACCAAGCTTAAAGAAGAAAAAAAACCATCAATTTTTTTTGGGATATAATTTTGTAACCATACTGTAGTATTAAGGTCAAAATTATTTAGAAGGCCCTTTCTAACTACAAAAGTAAATGAAACAAATAGTATAAAAAATAAACAAGCCGGTAAAATATGCCTAAGTTTTTTTTTCATAGCTTTATATTTTAATATATCAAAAAGCTGACTGTTTTTTCATACCTGGACGCAAAACCCGGAAAGAGAATAAAAAGCATATAAAAACTAGAATACTTCCAACAAGGAAAGGTAGAGGGATAGCAACTGTGGCAGCCATTCCTCCTAAAATAGGTCCAAAAATCATACCCATACTTTGATATGAAGCATTAAGACCCATTATGGATCCTTGAGATTTTTCGTCGGCTTCCCTAGAAAGAATGGTCGGAATGAGAGTTTGGACAATACTATTTGAAAGCGAGAGAATTATTGATGCTAATATAAAGATTGGAAGCGAACGGGAAAAAAACATTATTACAAATGAAAAAGCTGTGAATATCATACCGGTAGTAAAAGATTTTTTTATTCCCAAGGCTTTTGATATAGGTCCAACAAGAAACGTCTGAGAGATAAGACCGATGGCTCCAAAGATAGTAAAAAGCACAGCATTTTGAGACTCTGTAACTCTTAATATGTTTATTGTAAATGGTTGGAATCCATACATTAGTGCACATGAAAATGCGAGGAAAAAGATTAATGATATGACAAAAATTATTCCAACATCGGGATTAAATAACATGTGCCACATCCGAGGAAAATCAAAGAGTTTCCCTTGCTTTACTTCTCCCATATGTTTGTTTGTTTCAGGCAGATAAAGTGCCGTCAGTAAAGCTGCGATCAAAGTAATAACTCCAGCAATAATAAAAGGGAAAGCTGCCCCGAAGCCGATGGTTAGAGCCGCAACAGCTGGTCCAAAAACAAAACCAAAATTCAGTGCCGAACCAATACGTCCAAAAGCTTTGGCTCTTTCTTCCGGTTTCGTAGAATCGGATATAACGGCAAAGGCAACTGGAATATTACCGGCGGTCAAACCGTCAACGGCTCGGGCAATAAATAAAAATATTGCATTGGGTGCAAAAGCCATCAGGAAAAATGAAGCCGCCGTTCCAATAATTGACAGAAGTAACATTGGCCTTCGACCATAACGATCAGAAAGACGTCCAATAATTGGTGTTGAGATAAATTGACAGATCGAGAACATGGAAAAAAGCAGTCCGTTCTGGAAATCGCTTAAACCATATTTTTTAGAGTATGAATAAAGAACAGGAATGATAATGCCGTACCCAAGCATATTTACCATGGCGATCAGCGAGATGATCAATAGGTTTTTATTTTTCATAAGGAAAGTCAATTATAACAATATTTTCTGTTAGAATATATGTTAGCCAAAGATAATTATCTTACAACGGAGCGTAGCTCAGATGGCTAGAGCGCAGCGTTTGGGACGCTGAGGCCGCGAGTTCAAGTCCCGCCGCTCCGACTTT
>CAYIMI010000032.1:0-7737 GCA_964364445.1 uncultured Gammaproteobacteria bacterium | reverse complement strand
GTACCAAATACCAAATGTTAGAATGGCGATCATTATAACTATAGGAACAAAATAAGCAGAAATTTTATCGGCAAAAGCTTGAATAGGCGCCTTTGATCCTTGGGCTTCCTCAACGAGGCGAATAATTTGAGATAACGTAGTTTCTGATCCGACTCGAGTAGCCTGGAAATCAAAGCTTCCGGTTTTATTCATCGTTCCGCCAACAACTGTATCTTTAACTTGTTTTTCAACCGGTAGACTTTCTCCAGTGATCATAGATTCATCAACCGCTGACGACCCTTTGACAATAATCCCATCAACCGGCACTTTTTCGCCAGGGCGGACAAGTACAACGTCACCGTTAATTACTTGATCTATGGCAATGTCCAATGTTTGTTCATTTCGAATAACCCGAGCCGTTTTTGCCTGAAGACCCATAAGTTTTTTAATGGCGTCAGATGTTTGACCTTTTGCCTGTGCCTCAAGCCATTTTCCAAGTATTACAAAAGTAATAAGGAAGGCGGCCGTTTCAAAATATAGTTCCGGGATTTTTTCTCCACCAATTCCAATCAATGACTTTGTGTTGATATAGTAGAAAATATAATTTATCAAACTATAAAAATAGGCAACCGATGTGCCAATGGCAATCAGGCTATCCATATTAAACGTCTTCATCCGAAGAGCCGACCACATGCCCTTATAAAATCCTTTTCCAATAATAAATTGGACAGGGGTCGTAAGTATCAGAGAAATAATTCCAATATAAGGGAAGAAAAATACTTTTCCCGGAATCCATGAGAAGAAGTCAAAGAGCATGAAATACAGCATTGGAATACTGAAGATCAAACTAATGATAAACTTATTAAATAAATTTTTAATTTCCAGCTTTCTTTTTTTTGTCTCAAATTGAGTATCCTTTTCATCAAGGACGGTGGCGGAATATCCTGTTTTTGTAACTGCCTCAATTAACGATTCTGTTTTAACAACCGACTCATCGTATGTCACTAAGGCTTTTTCCGCGGCAAAATTTACATGAGCTTCTTTAACTCCGGCTACTTTGTTTAATGATTTTTCAATAATAAAAGCACAAGAAGTGCAATGCATTCCGGAAAGCGAGAGGCTAACTCGTTTTGAAGTATTGGCTTCTTTTGAATCTATGGAATTTTTTACCGGCGAAGACATTTGTTTTGTTTCCGCAACCTCTTCGTGGGAACTATTAACCCCGTCAAGTAAATGTATAAAATTTTGTGAGTTTACAAATTTTTGAATATAGTCTTCTGCTTCAATCTCTTTTCCTTTTGGAATGATAATTTCAACTGATTTTTTATTATCGACTTTTCCTTGAAATATTAGTTTTCCTTCTCCATTCTCAACTACTTCTCCTTCGGCTTTAATGTGAGATTGAAAGGATAATTTCATCGGATCTTTTGATCTGGTTCCTTTTTTAACAAGATCAATATTATCTTTTTCATCAATTAAACCGATGTACCCGGCATTTTTAATCGCACCAAGAATATCATTGTTAGAAACTTTACCTTCGTTAATTGTCACTAAACCTTTTCCGGTTTTATGATCAATCGATACGTCAGAAACACCAGGCAGGGACATTAGTTCATCCTTAATTAAAAACTCACATGAGGCACAGTGCATTCCGGTAACAGAAAAAGATATGTTTTTTTTCATAAATTTATTTTGAATTATTAATTACTTTATAATGAGTACCTTGTAATACGTTTTTGACTTCTTGAATATCAATGGGACGTTTCGCCATAATTGAGGCAGATCCGTTAACTGACGAAACATGGACTTCCTCAACGTCTTGAATTGTTTTTAATCTTTTCGAAATAACTTTTTCACACGCTCCGCAAGTAAGCCCTGATAGTTGCAACCTAGTCGTTTGTATCATATGATTTAAAAAATAAATTTATAATAATTACTCAACAATAATTGTTCCTCTTGGAACTCCCATCGCACAAGTAATCGGATAGTTACCTGACTTGGTCGGCGTAAATTCAAAGACGGTTGTTTTTCCTTGGGTAAAGACATCGATCGTTTGAGAAAGTCCCGGCAAAGCGATGCTACCCATACAACCCGCACCGTTTTCTTTTGCCTCGATTTCAAAACGGACCGGAGAACCTGATTTGACCGTAAATTTTTTGGGTTGAATATCTTCTGCGACCGCAAAGGTTGCTTTTATTAATTGAACAGAGTCTTTTTGCTCTGCTTTAACAGGTGGAGTTTTATCTGCGTCCAGAGCTGCCTGTTTTTGTACTTTTGCGCCACATCCGCATCCGCCACCAGCTCCTCCGCATGAAGCAGGTTTGGCTGGAGCAGAATCTGCGGCTTGTGGAGCAGGTTGAGTATTTGAGCCATCAACAACATTGAATACACCTGTGTACATTCCCATACTACAACTAAATCTGATCGGACCAACTTCAGTAGGAGTAAATTCAATTATATTTTCCCCAAGTTGCAATCCCTGACGAACATTTAATTTTGCTGAGACAATTGATGCGGCACAGCTAAACGAATTGGTTGAATTAATCACCCATTTAACGGGAATATCTTTTTTGATCGTGAAGCTATTTGGTGAATAACCGGAACCGTTCTGCGTCATTTTTACAATCTGAACGCCATTTTCAATTGTGACATTTGGATCGCTTGACTCCGTACTTACTCCACCGTTAAAAGCAGATAGAACATTTATGTTTAGCCCTGATAAATTTAAACCATTAGAAATGTTAAAAAATGCAAGAACAACGACTACAATACCGGCAAATTTAAAAAATGTTTTAGCGAATGCGCCTTTGATGATCGAAGTCAAGCCGCCAACTCCCAGTAAACCTGGAGTTGTTCCTAAGGCAAAAACTCCCATGGTAAGTGCTCCTGTCACCGGACTACCGCTTGCAATGGCAAAAAGTTGCATTGCCTGGGTAAATCCGCAAGGAAGGAAAAAAGTCAGTGCCCCCATAATCATAGAATTTTTATGACTGTACTCTTTTTTTGCATGTTCCTGAATTCCAAATATTCGGGCAATACCTTTTGGTAAAGTAAAATTCATTCCATTTAAACGTGGAAATAACTCTGTCAGTTGCAGACCTAAAAGAAGCATGACTCCGCCAACGGCAATGGTTAAAATTCCAAGTGTCGTCAGAGATAGTTGAAAAAATGATCCGAGATAGCCAATTATTCCTCCAAAAATAAAATATGAAATTACTCGACCAAGACTAAAAAATAGATGAGGTTTAAACTTCTGTAGTGGAGTTGCGGTAGGATGTTTTTCAGCGAAACGGGCTGAGGCACCGAGGATTAACCCTCCAACCAAAGCCATACAAGTTGAAAGGCCAGCTGTTATTCCCACAAGAAATACAATTGGTAAGCTGGCAAAGTTATTGGAAGTCGTTGCCACCAATTTAAATAATCCAAGGTCATTAGCTATCAGATAAATGAGTACTAAAGCAATTCCATAAAAGAAAATTTCTACATAATCATTAATATTTTTAGAAAACCAACTCTTTTTTTCGTCATAACCCAATGAATATCCGGCATTTAAAACAGCTTGTTCAATTTTTGATTGATCAATATTTACATTGCTACAAACAATCGCTTCACCTTTTTTTTGGTTGACTTCAACCTGTTCTACACCATTAATTTTTGATAATTCGTCCTCAACTAAAATCTCACAAGACCGGCAATGCATGCCTTTGATGGGAATTATTTTTCTATTCATAATATATTTGGAATTGCTAATAAGAACAGATTTGATAATACAAAATCACTTATGAAGATATTATGAAGACGGAATAAAGATGTATTGTTTTAAATGTATTATTTAGTAATCGGTATTAAAATACAAAAATTAATAATTATTTCTTTGTAAAATAATTATATAGATTGGCAAAAAGATAACCTACTAACCAGGCTCCGATTGTTGACGTTGCCAGTCCTAAAACAAATGAACCTAATGACAGACTCGATTCAGATATTTGAGTTAACTCAATACCGTGGAACCATGACTGGGCAATCGTCATAGATAGATCAGGAAACAGCGACACACCTACTCGGCAAACGATATAAATTATTGCGGTTGTTACCGCTACTGCGTTGGCTGTTACATTTGGATTATGTTTCATATTTTTCACCTCCTTTAAATTATTTGCTTTTATCAATAATTTCTCTAATAATTTTATCAACCTCTTTTGGCAAATCGCCAAGATTTGCTTTTGGAAAAAATTGAGATAAGACAATCGGCCGCATACCGGAAATAAAAGTTTGCTTATTTTGAATATAAACATTTATCTTGCAAGGTAAACATAATCCAATTTTTATATCTGCCTTGAGTACTGTATAAGCGCTTTTGGCGTTGCAGATCTCAATAATTTTAAACGGCTCAATCTGAAAGTTTTTTTCAGCAAGCGTTACCGCTACGTCATGAACATAAAGAACTCGAAAACCTGCCTTTTTCGTTTCTTCCTCCACCGACTTCACTGCCTCGTCAAATGATTTTTTTGTGAAAACCGTATAATCAAAGTTATCCATATAAATATTTTTAACTAATAACTTTTTTCATTTCTTCAAACTCTTTTTTCGTTATCTCTCCCTTGGCATAGCGATCTTTTAAGGTTTGAAGCGAAGACGTATCCTTTCCGTACTCGTCATCGCTGTGACCATGTCCACACATATGCCCATTTTTATGACTTCCTCTTGTCAGACTAAAAATTACCCAAATTATGAACCCCCAAAAGGATACCATAAAAATCCAGCCAAAAGGCATAAAACTCCAACCAATTAAATTGTTACCAAAATAATTTCCCATCATAGAATTGTCACCTCCCCCAAAAGTTTTTTACCGACCTGTTCTTCAGAAAAAAATAATTTTTTCATAAGTTATTTTGTGTTACTACTAAAATGTTAAAACTTTATCACTCTCTGCAATTGAATTATACAAATCTTCAATTCCGCCGGCAGGACATTCTTGGACACTGTCTTGTTTACGAATTGCTAAACAAGTGCCGCAGACAATTATTTTGTTTTTTTTTGATTTCAAAAACTTTCCGACTTGCTCTTTGATGTTAAATTGCGACGAATCTGTTTTCTCATATTCTACTCCTTCACCAGTAAGAAAAATCGTAACAGTATCACCTTTAGCTAAAGCCAGATTTGCCAACCTCAAGGCGTTCCAATTAGTTTCTGCCCGTTTGGTGGAAAGGATAATTGCTAATTTCATTATAAAATATAATATCATATTTTAAAGAGGATACTAAGTAACCGTTCAAGATTAAGCGAAAAAATCAGCAAAATGTTTGATTGTTGTCGAGAATGAGTGTAGGATGAATTTAGATATATTACAAATTCTTGTTTAAATATTATGTTTAATCTAAAAGGTAAAAAGGCCTTGGTTACCGGAGCCTCTCGCGGAATTGGTAGTGGAATTGCTCTATCTTTGGCTAAGGCCGGCGCATCGGTCGCCGTTAACTATCATTCAAAAGCTCAAGAAGCCGAAGCAGTCGTAGCTGAAGTTAAAAAATTAGGGGTTGATTCATTCTCGGTTCAGGCCGATGTCTCCAACAAAGAACAGGTTGCTAAAATGTTTGAGGAGGTAAAGAATAAATTTGGCCAGCTTGATATTTTAGTGAACAATGCCGGAATAGTTTATTTCAACCCGGTAGATAAAATAACTGAGGAAGAATGGGATAATGTATTAAACATTAATTTGAAAGGAACGTTTTTCTGTATTCAGGAAGTGATCAAAATGATGCCTAAAGGAGGAAAGATTGTCAATATTTCCTCAATCGCTTCAGGCGGAGTGGGGGTTGGATTTGGCAACATTGCTCATTATGCCTCTTCAAAAGGTGGAGTGATTGCTATGGTAGAAGATCTGGCCATTGAACTGGGACCGAAGGGAATTAATATTAACGCCATCGGTCCGGGCGTAATTGAAACCGATATGACCGCAAGCATCTTAGCTGATGAAAAGATGAAAATGGGTATGTTGGCAAGAATCCCAAAAGGTAGGTTTGGTAAACCCGAGGATATTGGGGCGACGACAGTCTTTTTAGCGTCTGACGAAGCCGACTATATCACAGGTTCCGTAATCTATGTTGACGGCGGATGGTTAAGTCAGTAAACTTTTTTAAAGTAACTTATACAAAAATGGTAAATGTTGACAAATATAATAAAGATTATTAATCTTATGTTAATTATGTAGTCTTTGTCATATGTTTAAAAAGATTATATTTTCGTTTTTAGTCTTCTTTATTTTTTTGTCATTTGCTGTTTCTGCTTTGGCTGTTGATTCTACTGTTTCAGGAACGATCGTTGGACCTCATGGAGAAACTGCAGTTGTCAGTTACACATTTACAAAAACAGGTCCAACAACAGTTACCGGAAGTACTGCTGCCGATGGAACATTTTCACAGTCACTTGCTGCGGGAAGCTGGACTTTCACTATTACTGCACCATCCTCTTTTGAGTATGCCGATACAATCACGTTTCCAATTAAAGTGAGTACAGGCGAAAATTTCGATTTAGGTACGATTAGCTTTAAATTTCAAGTTCCGGCAGGGACAGATTCGGATCTCGAGGATTTCGCCGCTACTCCGCCCGTTTGTAGTACAGTAGCAGGCACTCCTGTTATTTTTCGCGCTTATTATGAAGATCAGCAAAAAGGGAGTTTTCTCTATGCCGGAAGAAGCGCAAATATTATTGTAGTTGCAGACAGGACCGATTACACGGTAAGTGTGGATTATTCTTATATCGAGGGCGTCTATAATGAAACTCCTTTCTCTAATCCGACCTATACGGTTACTGCTAGTAATGAAGGAAGCGGAAAATATAAAGCAACCCATACAGTAGCTTTAGCAACAACGGGCGGGGGGATGCCTTTGATAAAAGTTACTTCAACAGCACCGAGTTCAACTTACAAATGCTTGGATGGAGGGCCTGTAAATCTTGATATACGAACGTTTTTTACCGGAGCAGATACGACAGATTTTAGTTCAGTCACTGATTTTCGGTCAATTAGCAATTTTACAATGCATCAAGACGGAGTGGTAAAAGTTACCTTTTCAAAAGCCGTAAACATGCTTGACCCAACGGTTCAGAAATTTATGAAAAGCATTGGGTCAAAAATGGTAGGTGCAAACGGAAGTTTAAATTTAGATGCCAAAGCGGTTTTAGAATTAAAAAACGCCGGAGCGGTAATTACCATGTATGGTATTAATCTTAACAGCCCAAAAATACAGGTTGATGGAGCGGATGATACGAGCGGTGTAACTTCAAGTTTAATTTATGACAAAGCAACCCAAACATTGGTATTTAATGCCGCCCATTTTACCATTTTTAAGGCTGTCGAAAGTTCATCTACTTCGTCTTCCAGCGGAACGTCGGCTCCAACGACGCCGGGCTGTAGTAATCAATCGCCTGATCATTCACCGGATTTATTTCAGATTGATACATCTAAAAGTAACGCAAAATTATTTTTCACACCGGTTAATAATGCCGTTGATTATTACTATATTGCTTACGGATTTACCGAAGGTGACGAAAGGTTTGGAGTAAAATTTGATAAAGGATATTATGACGGAGTGATTGATTATACGGTAAATGAATTAGCTCCCAATACTAGCTATTATTTTAGAGTACGAGCGGGTAATGGTTGTGCCACCGGTAGTTGGAGTAATTGGATGCTGGCAAAGACTGATGGTGGTTTTGCTAAAGATGTAAAAGAAGCTGTCATTGAACCAACAAAATCTGCCG
>CAYIMI010000031.1:0-8095 GCA_964364445.1 uncultured Gammaproteobacteria bacterium | reverse complement strand
ACTACTTTTGCCATAGATTCTTATTATAATTGAAGACGATGATACATGCAACTGGCAAATTTGGAAAAAAGCTTACATTTTTATTTATTATTCTTTGTTTAATTATTTCTTTTGCTTTAATTTTCCCTCCAACAAACATTGGTCTTATATTAATAATGAATATACTAGTAGGGACTTTTTTTTATTTTCTCTTCAAGACGTTTCTAATAAAAAAACTGGCAATTTCCCTAACTGTACCAATATTTTTAATCGTAACCTTACTATCTCTAAAACTTTTTGATCCATTAAATCTCATTCTTGTCATTAGCCTATCAATTGCTGTTGGACTTTTGATAAAATAAGAAAATGACAAAGAAATTTTATATCACTGCCGCAATCCCTTATGTGAACGCCGCTCCGCACATTGGCCATGCGCTGGAATTTATTCAGGTTGATGTGGTTGCTCGCTATCACAAACTACTTGGTGAGAAAGTAATCGCTTTAACAGGTGGCGATGAAAATGCTTTGAAAAATGTTCAGGCGGCTGAAAAAGCTGGCTTTCCCGTCCAGGAATTTATTGATAAAAATGCCAAGTTATTTGAAGAGTTATTAAAAAAGCTTAATACTCAATTTGATGTCTTTCAAAAAGGGACCGCTCCCTCTCATTTTAAGTCAAGCCAAGAACTTTGGAATAAGTGCTTTGAAAAAGGTGATATTTATAAAAAAGACTATGAAGGACTTTACTGCGTTGGCTGTGAAACCTTTTATTCTCCTGATGAACTAAATGAAAAAGGCGAGTGTTCTGAACATCCAGGGAAAAAATTAGATAAAGTTTCTGAAGCAAACTATTTTTTCAAGCTTTCATCTTATCAAAAAGAACTAATCAAATTAATTTCCACTGATAAATTAAAGATCTATCCTGATTTCAGAAAAAATGAAGTCCTGTCTTTTTTGAAAGAACCATTACGCGATATTAGTATTTCCCGGTCAAATGAGCGGGCAAAAAATTGGGGCGTACCGGTTCCCAACGACCCAACTCAAAGAATGTATGTTTGGTTTGACGCCTTAAATATCTATAGATCTGGCGTTGATAAGGCGACTTGGCCAGCAGACCTACACGTCATTGGCAAAGGAATAATCAGATTCCATACTGTTTACTGGCCAGCCTTTTTACTTTCAGCAGGACTTGAATTACCTAAGGCTGTGATGGCCCATGGATATCTGACAGTTGACGGTCAAAAAATGTCTAAAACAATCGGCAACATCATTGATCCATTGGAGATAATAAACAAATATGGAGTAGATACTTTGCGTTATTATTTATTACGGGAAATCTCACCATTTGATGACGGCGACTTTTCTTATCGAAGACTTGATGAAGTCTATTCTTCTGACCTCGCCAACGAACTCGGAAACCTAGTTATGAGAATTACGACTCTGGCCGAAAAAGACAAATTAGAAATTAAACCAATTTACAATTTTCAATTTAGCAATTTAACAATAGAACAATTCGATTCTTTCCAGTTTAATCTTATTCTGGAATCCATTTGGAAAAAGATTAAAGTCCTTAACAAATCCACCGATGACTTTGCTCCATGGAAAAAAACCAGCCAAGAAAGAAAAGAGTTTTTGACTAAATCGTTAAACGAAATTAACCAAGTTGGTTACGAACTCCAACCTTTTTTACCAGAAACGGCCGAAAAGATCTTAAAAGCCACTACTGGAAAAATTACAAAAATATTACCATTGTTTCCTAGATTATGAAAGAAAAATTAAACCAGCTTATAGATAAAATAAAATTACATAAAAAAATTGTTATTTGGGTTGGCGGTACTTCCTTACTATTATTCGTCTATTTTTTTATTTTCTATAAACTCCCCTCACCTCAAAGTTTAAAAAATTTTAAGGCCACTCCGCTTTCTACACACATCTTAGATCGGAACGGAAAACTTCTTTATCAACTCTATCAAAAACAAAAAAGATCACCGGTAAAAATTGATGATTTGCCAAAATATGTGGCTCAAGCTTCAATCTCAATTGAGGATTAGAATTTTTACCTGCATAATGGTATTTCAATTTTTGGGGGAATGTTTCGAGCAATTAAAGACACCCTACTTAGGCAACAACTTCAGGGAGGCTCAACGATTACCCAACAATTAGTAAAGTCGGCACTTCTTACGCCGGAAAGAACAATTCAACGAAAAATCAGAGAAATTGTTTTGGCCATTTGGACTGAAAAGATATTTTCAAAAAATGAAATTCTTGAACTTTATTTAAATCAAATTCCTTATGGAGGAGCAGTTTACGGCGTTGAGGAAGCGGCTCAAAGATTCTTTGGTAAACCAGCTAAAAAGCTCAATTTAGAAGAGGCCGCATTTATTGCCGGACTACCACAGGCCCCTTCGCAATATTCCCCCTACAATAGTCCGGATTTGGCTCTAAAAAGACGTAATGAAGTGCTTAAGGCTATGTTTGAACAGAAATATTTTGATAAGGATACTTATGAAAAAGCAATAAAAACAAAGATTGTTGTTAAGCCATTTGAAGAAAAAATTAAAGCACCTCACTTTGTTTTCTATATAAAAAATTTGCTGGAACAGAAATACACTACAAAAGAAATTGAGGAAGGCGGATTAAAAATCACAACTACTTTAGACTTAGATATTCAAGAAGAAGCAGAAAAAATACTTAAGGAAGAAATTGAAGACGCTAAAGAACTTGATGTCACAAACGGCGCTGTTTTAGTAACTCGACCGCCAACAGGCGAAATTTTAGCTATGCTTGGATCAGTTGATTATTTTGCGACCGGTAGCGGCACTTTCAACGTCACAACTACAGATAATCGTCAACCAGGGAGCTCGATCAAACCAATTAATTACGCAATTGGAATTGAAAGAAAGCTTGTCACGGCAGGAACAGTTTTTATAGATTCACCTACATGTTTTTCTGCCGACGGACAACCAAAAGGATATTGCCCTGTTAATTATGACGGTAAATTTCACGGACCACAGGGATTGAGATTTTCCCTTGGCAATTCATATAACATTCCTGCGGTTAAAATGCTCGCTGTGAATGGGGTTGAAAATTTTGTTGCCTCCTCATCTGCTTTTGGCATAAACAGTTTTAAAAATTCAAAAAACTACGGACTTTCTCTAACCCTTGGCGGTGGAGAAGTCAAAATGACTGAGATGGCAACGGCTTTTTCCAGTTTTGCCAATCGAGGAGTTGTCAAGGAACTTAATCCTATTTTAAAGATTGAAGATAAATTTGGTAAAACTCTTTACAAATTTGAAAGCCCAAACTTTGTACCAGATATTAAAAAACCTCTCAACTATCCTAGCTTTTTTTCAATTGGAGGTAAAAAACCTATTTCAGAAGAAACCGCCTTTATCATTTCTCATATCTTGCTCGATGATAACGCCCGCTCTCAAGCTTTTGGAGCTGGTTCACTATTAGTTATTCCTGGTCACGCTGTATCAGTAAAAACTGGGACAACCGATGACAAGCGGGATAACTGGACAATTGGCTACACTCCAAATTTTATGACAACAGTTTGGGTAGGAAATAATGATAATACGCCGATGAATCCTTATCTTGCCTCAGGCGTTACTGGTGCCGCCCCTATTTGGAATCGAGTGATGAGATATTTATTAAAAAATCAACCTGACCTTTGGCCAATTCGTCCAGATACCGTCGTTGGAAAACAGATTTGTTGGGATTCTGGAGATTTAATGGTTAAGAAAGATGATGGAACAGAAAGCTGTTCTCCAAGATTTGAATATTTTATAAAAGGAACCGAGCCAAATGAACCTCATATTTCTAAACAGACCATAGCTATAACTAAAGATGATAAATTAGCCCCGTTAAACTGGCCAGATGTTGAAATGAAAGAAAAAACCATTATCAAGGATATGTTTGGAAACTACTGCGTTGATTGTTCCCACGAGAACGAACCATATCAAAATATTAAATTGTAAAATTCCCCTTGACATTTTAACCCCATACTAGTACACTAGTATTCGTTATGAACACAGTAGGGGAGTTGGTTGAAGCTTTTTTGAAAAATAAAACAAGCGCTGAAATGCTTGATTTTCTAAAAGGAATCTTGACACCTGGTGAGTTTGACGAAATAGTTACCCGTTTACAAATAGTCAAACTTATAAAAAAAGGCCTCCCCCACCAAGAGATTGCCCGCCGGCTCAAAGTCGGAGTGGCAACAGTGACACGAGGATCGAGAGAATTAAGATTAGGTAGATTTTCTAGGGTCTGACCCTATATAGAATATGAAAAACAAAACAAAAAATAATTGGTGGGATGACAAGCTCTGTTGAAGCAGGTGTCTTTTTCCTGGACAAACCTCTGCTTCAAGCAGAGGATTTTTTTGTTATAAATTATAAAAATTTATGAAAAATTTACCAAAAATAAAAATCGGAAAGAAACCAAACTATATCAAGTTTGGGGAAGATATGGATTTTTACGCCTTATTCGAAAAGATTGAACGAGAATTTAAAACCTGTTTTATATTAGAATCGCTTGGTGAAGAGGAAAAGTTTTCCCGTTATTCCATCATTGGATTTGACCCAAAACATATAATATCGGCCAAAGGAAATAATTTGAAGGTTGACGGGAAGACTTACGAAGTTGAAAATCCATATTATGCTCTTCGTGAGATGATGCCAGAGGAAACCATTGCTAGAAGTTACGCTGGAGGTTTGATCGGATATTTAAGCTATGAAGCAATCAATTATATGGAGCCATCAATTAATGTCAAAGTTCATCCACTTTTTGACCAGTTTATGTTTGGTGTTTATACTGATGGTCTTATTTTTGATAAATTAACAAATGAACTTTTTTACTTTTATTACAACATTAATAGAATTGAAGTTATAAAAAAACTATTAAAAAATAAAATAAAAGAGGGGTCTTTATCAGTTAAATTTATCAAGGACGGAATGACCGAAAAAGAACATAAGGATATTGTTGAAAAAGTAAAGAAACAGATAATCGCCGGCAATACTTTTCAGTGCGAAGTCGGATTTAAAAGTGAATACGAAATTAAAGGAAATGCTTTAAACATATATAGAAATCTCAGGAAAGTTAACCCTTCTCCTTTCATGTATTACATCAAATTTAATGATAAGAAGATCATCGGTGCCAGCCCAGAATTACTCTTTTCTTTACGTGAAGGTGAAATGACAACCAAGCCTTTAGCGGGGACAACCAACCGAGGAAAGGATGAAAACGAAGACCGCCGCCTTGCAAGAGTTCTCTTAAATGATCCTAAGGAAAAAGCGGAACACAATATGTTGGTTGATATGCACCGGAACGATATAGGAAAGGTCGCCCGTTTTGGAACTGTCAGGGTGAGAGATTTTATGAATGTCAAAAAATTTAACTATGTCCAGCATATTTCAAGCGAAATAACCGGAATAATTAACAACAATGAAGATATGTTCTCTGGTCTGGCCTCTAATTTTCCTATGGGAACTGTTTGTGGTACTCCAAAAGTAGAAACGATAAAAATTATAGATAAAAACGAACTACAAGCTCGTGGCCCATACGGAGGCGGTGTTGGCCAGTTTGGTTTTAATGGTAATTGTACCTTCGCACTCGCTTTAAGGACTCTTTTCATTTCGAGAGACTATGCCTATACCCAGACAAGCGGTGGAATTGTCTATGATTCAGTAGCCGAAAAAGAATATCAAGAGATTGTGCGGAAGTTAGCCGCCATGAAAAAAACTCTATCCATATGAAAATTTTAATTATAGATAATTATGATTCGTTTACTTTTAATCTCTACCAATATATTGGTGAGATTTTTGTAAATAAAAATCTCAACTTTGTTCTTGATGTAATCAGAAACGATTCAACTTCGATCAAAGAAATTGAAGAAAGAAAATATGAAAAAATCATTATTTCACCTGGTCCTGGCTCACCGGAAGATCCTAAATATTTTGGAGTTTGCGCTGATGTACTGACCAAACTTGGTAAAAAAATCCCCGTCCTTGGAGTCTGCCTCGGTATGCAAGGAATGGCCCACTATTTTGGTGGGAAAGTTATAAAAACAAAAAAACCAATGCACGGTAAAACTAGTTTGATCAAACATGACGGATTAGGAATATTTACTGGACTGCCTCAGGACATAGAAGTGATGAGATATCATTCCTTGGTCGCCGACCCAAAAACTTTACCTAAAAATTTAAAGGTGACTGCTCTTTCAAAAGATACGGGAGAAATTATGGGTTTACGCCACAGTATTTATCCGATTGAAGGAATTCAATTTCACCCGGAATCATTTGCCACCGAAGGCGGAAAACAAATCTTAACTAATTTTTTATTTGGACAAAAATAAATATGGACACAACAACTATTTTAAATAAATTAATTAATAAAAAAAACTTAACTGCAAAAGAGACAGGGTCATTTCTTTTGGAAGTAATCAACGGAAGTATAAGTAACGAGCAAGCCGCTGCGATTATAACCGCACTACGAATGAAAGGTGAAACAGTTGAAGAAATTTACGGATTCATAAAAACACTACGTAAAAACATGATTAGTATAAACCTAAATGATGCAATTGATGTCTGCGGAACAGGAGGCGATGGTTCTGGTACTTTTAACGTTTCAACTGCAGTCGCTTTTGTTGTTGCCGGTGCCGGAATCAAGGTTGCCAAACATGGTAATCGGGCCGCCAGTAGTAGTTGTGGTAGCGCCGATGTCCTTGAGGCATTAGGAGTGAATATTAATCTGACCCCCAAGCAGGCTGAACAGGTTTTTAAAAAAATTGGTATGGTTTTTTTATTTGCTCCGCTCTATCATCCGGCAATGAAAAATGTTGTCACAATCAGAAAAGAATTAAAGATTAGAACTATTTTTAATTTTCTTGGACCTTTTATAAATCCTTCCCGACCTGCAAGACAGCTGATTGGCGTCCCAGATGAAAAAATCGCTGAAAAATTGACTTTAGTTTCAAAAAAACTTGGATCTAAACATGTTGTCATTGCCACCAGTGAAGACGGATTAGATGAAATAAGCATTGGAGGAAAAACAACTTTATTTGAATTAAAAAATAATTCCCTTAAAAAATATGCCATAAATCCAATCGATTTTGGTTTTAAGAGAGCTTTTAAAAGCGAAATATTGGGAGGTAATGCCAAAGAAAATGCTTTAATCATAAATAAAATTTTTACGGGTCTTAAAGATGCTAAACGAAATATTGTTGTTTTTAATTCCGGCGTCGCTCTCTACATTGCAGGCGCAGCTAAAAATATCAAGGAAGGAATAAAATTAGCTGAATTTTCAATTGATAGTGGAAAAGCCAAATTAATTTTAGAAAATTTGATCAAGGAGACACAAAAATATGAATAATTTTTTAAAAAAAATCATCGAAAAAAAACAGGAAGATATCGCTGTTTTAAAACAGAACAGGTTCCTTAGTTTATTTAGAGATAAGATGGTAATAATTGCTGAAATTAAGCTAGCCTCCCCTACTGTTCCTTATTTTGGATCTGAAAAAGATATTGTTAAAAGAGCGGTCAGCTATGAAGCGGCTGGAGCCGATGCAGTCTCAGTCATTACAGAAAAACATTTTTTTAAAGGCAATCCAGAATTTATTCCTCAAATCAAAAATAAAGTTAATCTACCAATTTTGCAGAAAGATTTTATCATTGATCCTTATCAGATCTATGAAGCCAAAATAATTGGTGCCGATGCATTATTGCTCATTGCTAAAATTGTAGACAAAAAAACATTGATAAAATTTGTGACTCTTTGTCAAAAAATTGGGCTGGAACCAGTAGTTGAGATTAATGACAAAGATGATTTAGAAAAAGCCATGGCGACTTCTACAAAAATTATTGCTGTTAATGCTCGAAGTCTCAAAACTTTTGTCATAAATGTTGATCAAGCTTGTCAGTTAATAAAAAAAATTCCTGATCAATTTATTAAGCTGGGTTTTTCTGGAATAAGATCTTCAAAGGAAGTTAAAAAATATCAACAGGCCGGAGCTAAAGGAGTACTGGTTGGAACAAGTTTAATGAAGGCAAAAAATGTTAAAAGTTTTATAAAAGAATTGATAGCTCCACAAGTAAAAGTCAAAATTTGTGGAATAAGAACT
>CAYIMI010000030.1:0-8282 GCA_964364445.1 uncultured Gammaproteobacteria bacterium | reverse complement strand
TTCCCCGCTGGAGTTTGTAATTTTTATGTTTCCATGTACAGGAATGACAAGAATATTTTTCATCTTTGTTTTTTGCCGATGCATACCGTGCTAAAATTTGTTATTCCAAAATCAGAAAGATAATTATGACGACCAAACAATCAACAGCAGACTATATTTTAGATCAACTGATATCGGTTGATAATGTGTCTGTTCGAAAAATGTTTGGTGAGTATGCATTGTATTGTGATGGCAAGGTTGTTGGTTTGGTCTGCGACGACACATTGTATATAAAAATCACAGAACAAGGAAAAATATTTACCGGTAAATATTATCAAGAAGGAAGCGCTTACAAGGGAGCCAAAACATCGATAGTGATTGATGAAGGGCTAGAAGACCGCGAATGGTTGAGTGAATTAGTCCGTATTACCGCTGAGAATTTACCTCTTCCAAAAAAAACTGCAAAATAATTTATGACCACAGCAAAAAAAATCGAAAAACGTTGCAATTGGCCCGGTGATAATCTCCTGATGATTGAGTATCCCGATACAGAGTGGGGTGGTACTGTTCACGATGACCGTACGCTCTTTGAGTTTCTGATTCTTGAAGGTGCGCAGGCAGGACTCTCGTGGCAAACAATTCTCAACAAGCGTGAAAATTACCAGAAAGCATTTAATAATTTTGATCCTTCTAAAATCGCTCGCTATAGCAATAAGGATGTAAAACGTCTGCTCGGCAACTGTGGCATTGTTCGCAACCGTCTGAAGATTATGGCAACGATTCAGAATGCAAAAAAATTTTTGGAAGTTCAAAAGGAATTTAGCTCTTTTGATTTCTATATTTGGCAATTTGTTGACAATAAGCCGATTCAAAATAAATTCAAATCGCTTTCAGAGATACCGTCAACAACAAAAGAATCTGATGTTATGAGCAAAGATTTGCTAAAACGAGGATTCAAATTTGTCGGCTCAACAATTTGTTATGCTTTTATGGAGGCGGTCGGCATGACCAATGATCACACGACGGATTGTTTTAGATATAATACAATAAAAAACAATGAATAATAACGATTGTAAAACCGTTTATTTTAAATCAAAAGATGGTCTATCAATAACAGCAGATCTTTATGAAGTAGAAAAACCAGCAGGGTTTATTCTCCTGTGTCATAGATCGCATTGCAACAGAGGGGAATATAGAGAAACTGCTCCGAAGTTGAATAAATTAGGATATTCTTGCCTGGCAATTGACCAACGTTCTGGTATGAATGTTTTTGGCGTTGTTAATGAGACGAAGAAGTTAGCAAAAGAAAAAGGATTACAGACAGGATATTTAGATGCCAAACCTGATATTGAAGCGGCAATCGACTATGCTTATGAATTAAACAAGAAAAAACCGATTATTCTTTTCGGCAGCTCGTATTCGGCTTCATTAGCTCTGATGATTTCAACTGAAACAAATAAGGTAAAAGCAACTGTTGCTTTTAGTCCCGGAGAATATCTGAAAGGAGTAAATGTAGCCGAACAAATCAAACTAACTAGCAAGCCAATTTTTGTGACGTCCACCAAAAAAGAAATAGAACAGGTGAAAGCAGTTATAAGATATGTTGACAAAAAAAATGTAACCCATTTTAAACCACAAGTGGAAGGGTTCCATGGTTCAAAAACATTGTGGAATGAAGTTAAGGGTAATGAGGACTATTGGCAAGCACTTCAAAAATTTTTATCTGATGATTATCAAATAGCGAAAGGATAAAAAATTCTGAAAAAGCGTTAGAACAAAAAGAATTTATCGCCAGAGAAAAACGTAATACAACAGGAATATGAAAAAAAACTTGTAGTCGACAATTCATTGATTGACTTCAAATTTTTTTTTGCTAAACTATTACTAATCAAGTATATGTTAGCAATCACTAAACAATCTGACTACGGATTAATTTTAATTTCATTTGTTTACAAAAAAAATGGCTTAGTAAGATTATCCGAATTAATAGAAGCTACTAAATTACCCCAAAGATTTTTGGCTAGAATTGCAGCAGAATTAGTTAAAAACAAATTATTAATCAGTAAAGAAGGAAAAAGTGGCGGTTATTTAATTTCTCCAAAAATAAAAAGTGTTTCTCTTTATGACTATCTGACTATCTTTGAGAATGATGTTATTGTCAGCAGTTGTGTCGATGAAGATTTTAATTGTAAATTCGAGGATATATGCAATCATAAAGATTTTATTAAAAAAAGACTAAATGTGGTTTTAATAAAAGAACTTAAAAAAATTAAATTACTTCAATTAATTGATTGACACAATTATGTTGGAATTAAAAAATCTTGCTATTACAGTTGCTGATAAAAAAATAATTGAGGGCTTTAATTTTAATTTTCAAAAAAATAAAATTTACGTCCTAATGGGTCCAAATGGCAGTGGGAAATCAACTTTAGCAATGTCTATCGCCGGTCATCCTTCGTATTTTATAAAAAAAGGGAAAATCATTTTTAATGAAAAAAATATTACTAAAGCCAGTCCGGATGAAAGATCCCAGTCGGGAATATTTTTATCTTTTCAGTCGCCTCTATCACTGGCGGGCGTAACTGTATTTTCGCTCTTGAGGACCGCCATTGCCGGTCGTAAGGATCCGCTTGTTTTAAGAGAAGAGATTGAAAAAACCGCTAAACTTTTAAAAATAAAAAAAGAACTTTTAGACCGATCTTTAAATGAAGGAGCATCGGGTGGAGAAAGAAAAAAAATAGAATTATTACAAGCAGCTATTCTTGATCCCAAGTTTATCATCTTTGATGAAATTGATACAGGGGTTGATGTTGATGCTTTAAAAACTATTGCCCAGTTTATGGAAAAAAATAAAAAAGGAAAAACCTATCTTCTAATTACCCATTACAACAGAATTTTAAAGTACGTTAAGCCCGATGTCGTGTTAGTTATGATTAATGGAAGAATTGTAAAACAAGGGGATTATAGCTTGGCAGAAGAAATTGAGAAAAATGGATATGAAAAAATCTAATCTAAATTTTGACTACAAATTTGGCTTCTCCATGCCGGAGAAAAATATTTTTAAAGCGGAAAAAGGTTTAAATAGAAAGATCGTTGAAGACATCTCTTCTCTAAAAAAAGAACCAGTTTGGATGAAAGAATTTAGATTAAAGGCTTACGACGCTTTTACAAAAAGAAAGATGCCAAATTGGGGAGCCGATCTCTCCAAAATAAATTTTGATGATATTTATTATTACATCAAACCAACAGAAAAGCAGGTTAATTCTTGGGCGGATCTTCCTAAAGAAATCAAAGATACTTACGATCGCATTGGTGTTCCGGAAGCAGAAAAAAACTTTTTATCCGGTGTTTCGGCTCAGTATGAGTCTGAAGTAGTCTATGAAAGCATAAATAAAGAACTGAATAAAAGAGGTGTAATTTTTTGTGATATGGATACGGCTTTAAGAAAGTATCCAGAGATTGTCAAAGAATATTTTGGTACTTTAATAAGCCCATATGATAATAAATTCGCTTCTTTAAACTCGGCCACTTGGTCTGGTGGATCTTTTGTTTATATACCCAAAGGAGTGAAATTACCAATGCCATTACAAGCATATTTTCGAATAAACGCTGAGCGTTTTGGTCAGTTTGAAAGAACTTTGATAATAGCTGAGGAAGGGAGCTTCGTCCATTATATTGAAGGTTGTACTGCACCAATTTATACAACTGCCTCACTTCATTCAGCCGTGGTGGAAATTTTTGTTAAAAAAGGAGCCAGAGTCCGTTATACAACTGTTCAAAATTGGAGTCACAATATTTATAATTTAGTAACCAAAAGATCCATCGTTGATGAAGAGGGAATAATGGAGTGGGTAGATTGTAATATAGGAAGCGGAGTGACGATGAAATACCCAAGTGTTATTTTAAAAGGGAGAAAGTCGCACGGCGAAGTTCTCTCGATTGCATATGCCGCCAAAGGTCAGCACCAGGATGCAGGAGCCAAGATGTATCATTTGGCACCTGAGACGACTTCAAGAATAATTTCTAAATCTATTTCTAAAGATGGAGGTAGGACTTCATATCGAGGACTAGTATCAGTAGCACCTGGAGCAAAAAATTCTAAAGTTTACGTCTCTTGTGACGCACTGCTCATGGATGAGCAATCCCGTTCGGACACTTATCCTTATATGAGAATTAAAGAAAAAGACTGTGAAGTTCAGCATGAGGCGACAGTCGAAAAATTAGGAGAAGAGAAATTATTTTATTTAACCTCTCGGGGAATTAAAAAACCTGAAGCAGAAAGTTTATTAGTCAATGGGTTTATTGAGCCGGTTACAAAAGAAATTCCCTTGGAATATTCGATAGAACTTAATAGATTAATTAGAATGGAGATGTCAGGGAGCGTTGGATAAAAATATGAACTTTATAAACCTAAATAAAACTAAACAAACGAAATTAGATTTTAATAAACCCGGAGATTACACTGTCTTTTTTAATAATCTTTCCGGTGAGTTTGATTTTAATGTAAAGGCAAGTGGGGTCAATCTGGACATTTTAGGTTTATATGTTGGAAAAAAATCTGACCAATTTGAATTAAAAACAAATCAATATCATATTGCACCAGGTTCAACTTCAAATTTATTGATAAAAGGAGTTTTTGATGATAAGTCTAAATTTATTTATCAAGGACTTATAAAAATCGAAAAAACCGGACAAAAATCTCATGCTTATCAAAAAAATAAAAATTTGATTTTGTCGTCAGGAGTTTACGTCGATTCACGACCTTTCCTAGAGATTTTAGCTAACGACGTTTTTTGTACCCACGGATCAACGACTGGAAAGATCAATGAAGAATCGTTATTTTATTTAAAAAGTCGCGGCCTAAATCAAAAAACGGCCGAGGAACTTTATATTTCAGGTTTTATTCAGGAAATTTTTGATAAAATAAAACCCCAAAGCTTGGCATAAATTTATTATGTTAGATATAAGTTCTATAAAAAAACAGTTCCCAATTTTTCAGCATCAACCTGATTTGGTTTATTTTGACTCAACCGCCACTTCTTTGAAACCTAAAATAGTTATAGATAAGATAAAAGAATATTATGAAGAATATTCCGCCAACGTTTTTAGAGGTATTTATCCAATGTCTGAAAAAGCCACCGAAGAGTTTGAAGAAACAAGATCCATCGTTTCTGAATTTATTAATGCAAACAAATCAGAAGAAATTGTTTTTACCAGAAACGCAACCGAATCTTTGAATTTACTTGCTTATTCATTAGGGAGAAAGATCATTGGATCAGGTGACGAGATCGTAACAACTATCATGGAGCATCATTCTAACTTTGTTCCATGGCAGGTATTAGCGGGTGAAGTGGGAGCAGTTTTTAAGGTTGTAAATATAAATGACGAAGGGTATTTAGAAAAAAATTGGAATGGAATAATTACAAAAAAAACAAAAATTTTGGCGTTAACTTATGTTTCCAATGTTCTTGGAACGATTAATCCAATTAAAGAAATAATTGAAGCGGTCAAAAAAATTAATCCTAATGTTATTGTAATTGTTGATGCAGCCCAGGCAGTTCCACATATGAAGATGGATGTTCAGGATTTAGACTCCGACTTTGTAGTCTTTTCTTCCCATAAAATGTTAGGGCCAACTGGCGTTGGTGTCCTTTGGGGAAAAGAAAAATATTTAAAAGAAATGTACCCCTTTATGTATGGTGGGGATATGATTGATGAAGTCTATATTGACAGGACTACTTACAAAGATCCTCCCCACAAATTTGAAGCAGGAACACCGGCAATTGGCGAGGTAATTGCTTTCAAGGAAGCCATAAATTTTTTAAATAAAGTTGGAATTGAAAATATTAGAGATCATGAAAAGAAAATAACTAATTTTGCAATTAATAAATTAAAAGATACATTTGGTAAATCAATAAAGATATATGGACCAAAGAATATTGAGGATCGAGGCGGAATTATTTCCTTCAGTTTTGGTAAATTCCATCCCCATGACATTGCTCAAATTTTGGCCGATAGTGGAGTTTGTGTTCGAGCCGGACATCACTGCGCCATGCCGTTACATACTTGCTTAAATGTGTCAGCGACTGTCAGAGCAAGCTTTTATATTTACAATGATGAAAGTGATGTTTCTAGATTAGTTGAAGGGTTAAAAAAAGTTAAAAAAATACTAAAATGAACATTTATCAAGACATAATTCTAGACCATTATCATCATCCCCATAATAAAGGTAAGATAGATAATCCTGACAAAACAATTCAAGTAAAGAATCCTTTGTGTGGCGATGTCATTGAGATGACGGTTTTATTTGATAGAAATAAGGTTAAAGAAATAAAATTTTCAAGTGAGGGTTGCGTAATTTCGCAAGCTTCAACATCGATGTTGACTGACTATGCTAAAAATAAATCAAAACAAGAATTGAAAAAGCTTGATTCAAAGTTTATCATTAAGATGTTGGGTATAGATTTGGGAATGAATAGAATAAAATGTGCAGTATTACCACTAGAAGCATTACATAAATTACTATAAATTAAAATTAAAATGGATCAAAAAATAAAAGATGAAAAGAAACCTTCCGGACCAATCATATTAAAGTCAGGCTATAAGATTTGGGTGGAAAGGAATCTTTGTATTGGAGCGGCCACCTGTATTGCTGTTTCTCCAAAAGCCTACATATTAGACGATGAAGCTAAGGCTGTGATTTTAGATACGATTGACGAAGACTCAATTGAAAATATTATTGAATCGGCAAGGGCTTGCCCAGTCGCTGCTATAATTATTGAAGATGAAAAAGGAAATAGAATTTTCCCAAAATAATATGACAGACTTTACTTGGATGATCGGAGGAGAAGCCGGTTTTGGAATAATGACAACTGGGATTGTGTTTTCAAAGATCGCTACCCGTTCCGGTTATCACATTTTTGATTATGTTGAGTATCCATCGCTTATTCGCGGAGGACATAATGCTTATGAGGTCCATGTTTCAGACGTCGATGTTTCTCATTTGAGTCCTTCAATCGATGTTCTTGTTTGTTTAAATAAAGAAACTTATGAAAAACATAAAGCTAGATTAACTTCATCAAGTTTGGTGGTATTTGATCAAGATGAGTTTGAAATAAAGGAAGAAGTTAAGAAAATAGTTATTCCTTTCAAAAAAATTCTTTCAAATTTAAAAGGTTTACCGATCATGAAAAATACAATAGCCCTTGGAGCCTCAGTTGGACTATTTGGAGGAGACATTGACGAACTTATAAAAATGATCTCAGAGCAGTTTGTTAAAAAAGGTGAAGAAGTGATCAATTTTAATAAAAAGTTTGTTCAAGCAGGATATGATGAAGTTAAAAAGAACTATTCAAAAGAAATTTTAGAGTGTTTAGTTAAAAAACCAGGGGATGATAAGCTTGTTATGACCGGTAATGACGCATTTTCAATCGGAAGCGTTATAGCAGATGCTCGAGTTTATGTTGCCTATCCTATGACTCCATCATCAACTGTTTTGACAGATTTAGCCGCTTGGCAAGAAAAAGTTGGTATGGTTGTTCGCCATGCTGAAGATGAAATTTCAGTAATCAACACAGCCATTGGATCTTCATTTGCCGGTGTACGTTCTGCCGTTGGTAGTTCGGGTGGAGGTTTTGCTTTGATGGTTGAGTCCCTTTCTTTTGCAGGTGTTACTGAAATTCCAATAGTGGTTTTTATTTCTCAGCGACCTGGTCCGGCGACCGGAATGCCGACTTGGACTGAGCAAGGTGATCTTTTATTTTCAGTTTTTTCAGGTCATGGAGAATTTCCTAAGATTGTTTTGGCCGCTGGGGATAACGAAGAGATGATCGAACTTACAGCTAAAGCGTATAACTTGGCTGATATTTACCAAATGCCGGTAATCGTTATGTCAGATATGTATCTTTCTGAATCACACAAATCTGTTTCTAAAAAATTTATTGATAACCTTATAGCTAATTATAAAATTAATCGTGGAAAACTTTTTAACGAAAAATCTAAATACTTAAGATATAAGATTACCGAAGATGGTATTTCTCCTCGTTTAATCCCTGGGACACCTGGGCATTTTTATCAAGCTAATTCTTATGAACATATTGAAGATGGGCATACGACCGAAGAAGCGCAACCGAGAATTGACCAGGTTGACAAAAGAGCCAGAAAATGGGCAACATATTTGAAGAGCGATTTCTCTATGCCAAAAGTTTATGGGGATTTAAAAAAATCAGAAACAGTTTTTGTTTCCTGGGGATCAACAAAGGGGATAGTTTTGCAGACTCAAAAACTATTAAAAGCTAAGGGAG
>CAYIMI010000029.1:3714-8366 GCA_964364445.1 uncultured Gammaproteobacteria bacterium | reverse complement strand
AAAGCGTGACACTAAATTTTATTTCTCCGTGGGAACCCTCCCCTTTTCGGGGACTCCCAAGTCGAAAAAAATTAAGCGCCCCGCTTTTACTATTAATTTTAAAAGCGAAGACACCTATTCTTTAGTTAATCGCCAGGGGCCCCGTGGGGTGTGGCGGACTAAAAAATACGGTATCAAGCTTTTTAACAATCTATGAAATTTTCTGAACTTGCTTTATATTTTGAAAGAATCGAAAAGAATTCTTCCCGCCTGGAAATAACTAGAATACTAGCGGAATTATTTAAATCCTTAAACTCTCAAGAGATTTCAAAGGTTGTCTATCTTCTTCAGGGGAGAGTGGGCCCTGCTTATGAAGGAATTGATTTTGGTATGGCGGAGAGAACCATTATTAAGGCTTCTATGTCCGCTCTTAATATTGATCGAAGTTATTTTGAAAAAGAGTTTAAAAAGAATGGAGACCTAGGGCAGACAGTTGAAAGTTTTAAAAAACAATATAGTTCATTTGAAGAAAAAGATATGGAGGTGTTAGTAGTTTTTGATTTTTTTTATCGATTAGCAACTGCTTCCGGCAATGGCTCACAAGATGTAAAAACAAGTTTGCTCGCTCAACTTATTCGTCAATTGGATCCACTATCAGGGCGCTATTTAGTTCGTCTTCCTACAGGAATAATCCGTTTGGGTTTTTCTGACATGACGATACTTGACGCTTATTCCTGGATGCTTAAAGGGGATAAGAGTCTGCGACCGATTATAGAAACTGCTTATCATGTTCGCCCCGACTTGGGATTTATTGGAAAAATTTTAAAAGAAAAAGGAATTAATGGTTTAAAACTAATTGATCCAAAAGTTTTTACGCCAATTATCATGATGAAGGCAGAAAGAATGTCATCGGCGAAAGAAATAATCAAGCAGATTGGTAAATGTTTGGTCGAGCCGAAGTTTGATGGGTTTAGGTTGCAAGTGCATTTAAGGTCCGTCCCTTTAGGGTCGGACCTTAAACAAGTTAAATTATTTTCCAGAAGTCTTGAAGATGTCACCTTCATGTATCCAGACATTGTTGAAGGAGTAAAAAAAGAAGTTAAGGCGGATGAATTGATCATTGAGGGAGAGGCAATTGGTTATAATCCAAAGACTGGCGAGTTTTTACCGTTTCAAGAAACAGTTCAAAGAAAGCGTAAATATGACATTGGAGCAAAATCAATTGAGGTACCTTTAAAACTTTTTGCCTTCGAACTGTTATATCTAAATGGAGAAAATTTTATAAAAAAACCGTTTATTGAACGAAGAAAAGCTCTTGAGCAAGTAACGGTAAAAAATAAAGATATAAGCAAACAAATAATTGTTGTTGATCATCAGGAAGAAGTAGATAAAGAAGAACGGCTTGAAGAGATTTTTGATCAGGCGGTTGCCAAAAAATTAGAGGGAGTGATTGCGAAAAAACTTGATGGGATCTATCAACCAGGGGCTAGGGGCTGGAACTGGATCAAATACAAAAGGAGTTATTCTTCAAAGATTAATGACACAATAGATTGTCTTGTGATGGGCTACGACTTTGGAAAGGGGAAAAGGACAGATTTTGGGATGGGGGCGTTTTTAGTGGGTGTTTTTGATAATAAAAACGATAGGTTTGTTACCGTAGCTAAGATTGGGACAGGATTAACAGACGAGGAATGGAAAGAGTTAAAGGTTAAATCTCAAATGTTAAAGGTTAAAGAAAAACCAACAAATTATCTTGTTGATAAAATGGCTGAATGTGATGTTTGGATAACGCCTAAAATAGTCGTAGAGATTAAGGCCGATGAGATATCAAAATCACCAACTCATACAGCAGGCCTTGCTTTGCGTTTTCCCCGACTGGAAAAATTTAGAGATGATAAAAAACTAGAAGATGTTACTTCTTTAAAAGAGCTAGAAAAAATGTATCAGACTCAGACCAAATGACGGTGAGAATATAACATTTTAAAGGATCTGATAGTATATTCTCCAAAAAATGACCAAGGATTATATTTTATTCTCCTCCCCGACGTTAGGGCAAGATTACTCCGATCATGAATAATGTTTCCTAATTTTTTAATATGAAAAGAAATATCTATGTCTTCATGGACTTTTACTGCATCAGTACAAAGTTCGGACTCAATTTTATCCCAAGCTTCTTTTTTGACAGCCATACTAGGTCCAACGACCGGATAATGACCCATTATTAACCTTGGGATTAGCATATATAGATAAAAAAGAAAAAGAAATCTATCTCCGAATTTAATATCATTAACCAGTACGGGCATTGAGAGAGCAACGGCGGATTTATCATTAGAAAAAGCCATTTCAATCTTTTCAATCCAATCTCTTGGAAGGATTGTATCAGCGTCGCACCGGGCAACAATATCACCTTTCGCTAGATCAAAACCTTTATTTCTGGCGGGAATGATACCTTTTACATTTAGTGAAATTAGTGTAACTTTAGGATAATTTTTAACAATTTCCTCGGTTTGATCAGTGCTACTATTACTGACAACAATAATCTCGTCGGGGGACCGTGTTTGATTATTTAAACTATCAAGGCAGTGGGTAATATGTTTTTCCTCATTATGGGCGGGGATAACGACGGAGATTTTCATAGTTATAATTTTAGCAGATGTTATAATATTCAACGTATGAAACCATTCTTTTCGATTATTATACCGACACTAAATGAAGAAGATTATTTACCTAAACTACTCACTGATTTAACAAAGCAGACACAAAAAGGTTTTGAAGTGATTGTGGCTGATGGTAATTCAAAAGATAATACAAAAAAAGAAGTTAAAAAATTTAAGAATACTTTAAACATAAAATTTTATCAGACAAAATTAACTAACGTTGCCACACAAAGAAATTTTGGAGTAAGTAAATCCATGGGTCAATATATAATTTTTTTAGATGCAGATATTGGTCTTAAACCTTCATTTATAAATAAACTGACAAGTTTTATAAAAAAACAAAAAGGATTAGTTATTATTCCATATTTAGCACCTGAGAAAGGTGACGAAGAATATAAGCCGTTATTTGATATAGGAAATTTATTAGTAGAATTTTCACAGAATATGACTAAAAAATTTTCTCTTGGTGGATCGATGATATTTGAAAAAAATTTCTTTAATATTATTGGTGGTTTTGACCATGAGCTATATACCGCAGAAGATCACGAACTAATCCAAAAGGCATATTCTTGGGGAGTATCTCCTAAAATTATGAAAGAAAATGGGATTACTTTTTCTTTGAGACGTTGGAAAAAAGAAGGAAATTTAAAAGTAATTTATAAATATTTTCTAACCACTGCTTATAGATTATTTGGCGGAGAAATAAAAAATAAAATTATTGAATATAAAATGGGAGGAGCAGAGTATAAAGAAATTAAAAAGCTAGAATCTAAAAAAACTTTTATATCAAATTCAAAAAAAATAATTAAGCAAATAAGAAAAGCTCTTAAAGCTTTAGTTGAGTGAGATAGACCATCATATTTTAAAAGTTGAAATAATAGGGTAGTGGTCAGATGTTTGTGCTTCAATTCTTTCCGTTTTTATCAGTTTTAAACCTCGATAGAAAGAATAATCGGTTTTTATTTGTTTAACAAAAAATTTATTAATAAATGGCAGTGTAAGGCGTTGGAACAAATTAAATTTTTCAAATTGGCCATTTTGAGTAAATTTTATCGTTTGCCTGATATTGGCAGTTGCTTCGCGTAATCCGAATTTAGCCATCATTTTTTCAAGTCGCATTCTCTTATATGGAAAGTAATTAAAATCACCGACGATAATCAACGGAGCTTTTATTGAGATATTAATTGATTTTAGCGCTTGATTAATATGTCTGACCCTCAACTCATTACTGCCAACAACGTATAGATGAACATTACATATACAGATTTTTTTCTTTGTCAGTTTATGGGTAAAATTTGTTTCCAAAATCGTTTTTGGTTGATTATAACCAAGTACGATTCTTAAGGTATTAAAAAAGAAATCCCCTAAATTAGTTCCGAGATCAAGTTTAAATGAATCGTTATATTCAAGATTTTTTGGATTATAAAATGTGATCACTCCAAAAATTTTTCCAAATTTAACAAAAGAATTAGAATAGTCAGCCATCTTATAGCCAAATCTCTCTATTTTTTGAATACTTTTATCATTAGTCAGTGCTTCTTGTAGGCAAATAATATCAGGGTGATGTTCATCAATCATCTCATCAAGTTTGCCAACAGCATTGTTGAATAGGGTATTGTAGGTAAGTAGAGACAGATTCATTCTTAGTATTATACTAGAAAAGTTATTTTAGAGTATAAACATAGTTATCCACAGACTTTGGATAACTTTTATTATATTGCCGTAATAATCTAAAACAGTATATTAATACTATAAGGTGTCCTATAGACTACACAATATTATCTATAGGACTTGACAAACAATTTAACTTTGTTTATAGTAAGAGCTATGAAGAGTTCAATAATCTTTAAAAATAGGTACCAGAAGAAAAATGAATTGATTAATTTTGTGGCAGATCAATTTAAGAAATTAGCAAAGAAGAATCTAAGAATACCGGTAACCCTATATCATTTATAACAAAAAGAGCATCACTACCGCTCGTATATTAAGGCAACGACGTATAGTAATGCTCGGTAC
>CAYIMI010000029.1:0-3614 GCA_964364445.1 uncultured Gammaproteobacteria bacterium | reverse complement strand
TGCACCCACCAACCGGCTACCGTTGGTAGGCCAGTGAATGCAGAGATCCTCTCATAGTCAGTGTACGAGTCTCCTTGGGCCTCTAAGATGACAGGCTGTTCTTTTTCATTTTTGTTTAGGTAGTCAACAATCTCATTATCCTCAAGAAAACTCGTCTTTAGCCAAACTTGACCATCAAGTTGTACTTTACGATCAAGTTGACCGTAATAGGAAGGAATAGAAAAATATGGATAAATAGAGGGGAAGAAGAGGAAAACAACAAAGATGATAGATAACAGATAATAGACGATAGTTTTTTTGATATTTTTTAGCAAGTAAAAAGTAACTATCGAGGCAATTCCCATCATAGTAAAAGCTTGATAGCCAAGCTTAAACATAGTATTAGCCCGGAAATGTTGGGGATAAATATCCTTGATGTAAAAAAATTCGGGAATAATCGTTAGGAATATTCCGAATAAAAATAAAATCATTACAAAATTGTTTAATTGCTTGCCTTCCGCTTTAATCTTATTTCTTATAATTAAAAAAATTAAAAAACTAATCCAAAAAAATCCCCAGAGGACAAAAAGCATCCAGAATGGAGAGATCTGACAGTTACCAGTTTCAAAAATAAAAGGACCCATTTTTCCAATATCAGTCAAGAATTTGGGTGAACAATTAACTCCAATACCGGAAACAAAGGGCTTAAAAAACCAAGAAAAAGGTAAAGAGAAAAGAATAAACGAAATAATAAGAACAAATGAATTTAAAAATAATTTATAAGAGAATTTAAACATAACAAGGAAAATAAATAGAGTAAGTAATATGTAGATTGGCCCGTCAAATGCGTTAGTCATGTAGTGGATGGCAGTCATAAAGCCGAGGAAGATAGCTGTAGAGACGCAAAATTTTGCGTCTGTACGTAGTTTTTTAGTCGTGGTAAAAAATATGAATAATACTCCAAGTGTTAATAGCACAAAAGGAATGTCAAACACGTGTCCGTGAAGATCTGCGACCACGTAAGAATAAGAAGGGAACTCGTGGATTGTATAGGCAATAAAGCGGGTGGCGTTTGGATACCAATAGGCGGTTGGATTAAAGCTTGAAAATATTTTCCAGAAAGGAATCGGAGTTTCATTTGGGTAGCCTTTGGTAAATAGATAGATTGTATGAAGATTGCCTCCAAGATTAACCAAATAAGCGCCAATTAAGCCATAAATTATAGCTTTGAACTGATTCAATTTTTGATCGTATCGTTTGATTATATTAATAACGAATGAGAATACTTGAGTCATGCTTTGAGCAAAAATAGTGGCAAGAATAAGATTATAGCCAATAGAAGCTTTGATATTGCTGAGTTTTATTAGCAAAGCACCGGACAGATGACCGAAATAATAATAGTTAATAGGTTCTGGCGAATACCAGATATCCAGTGGCGGAAAGAATTTAGTTCGTAATATTGAGTTCATAAAACCGAAATCCATAAATTTTTCTAGCCCATGGATCGAAGGTTCCTGAGAGCGAACAAATGTCCAAAAGAAAAGACAGAAAACGAAGAGGAATTCTTCGACGATAATCATAATGATAGGTTGTAGTTCGTAGTGCGTAGTGCGTAGTTTTTTGTCGCGCTTATAAACGAACCAATTGATTATTGCGAATAAACATAAAGAAAAAATAAGGGCAAGGCGATCAAAGGGAAGAATCTTGACAATCCCTAAAACAAAAACAAAATAGCTGAGTAAAATAATTCCTAAAGTTTTTGCAAATGGATAGCCAAAATCAAAAGAAAAAGATTTAAATATTTTTTTGGTTAAGGGAGTAAAAACGACGCCAATAACAAGTAAAGTCAGATACCATTGAAGCGTAATTAGAATCCAGTTCATAGCTTTTTATTATATAATAAAAAGAATTTACCAATAATACCAATTTAACCAATATACCAATAAAAAATGGATTCAAAATATCAACCACAATTAGTTGAGAAAAAAATTTATAAAAAATGGGAAGAAAAGGGTTATTTTAAAGCCAACCCAAATTCCGGGAAAAAACCTTTTTCAATTATTCTTCCTCCGCCAAATGCCAACGCCAATCTTCATCTAGGTCATGCTATGTATGTTTACGAAGATATTATGATTCGATATAAAAAATTAAGTGGCTTTGAAACTCTTTGGCTTCCTGGAGCTGATCATGCTGGGATAGAGACGCAATATGTTTTTGAAAAATTCTTACAAAAACAGGATAAGAGTCGATTTGATTATGATCGAAAAACCCTCTTTCAGATGATCTGGAAATTTGTGATGGAGAACCGCTCAAACATGGAAAACCAACTTAGGCGCCTTGGTTTTGCTTTAGATTGGTCAAAGAAAAAATTTACGATGGATGAGGACATCGTCGATACTGTTTATCAGACGTTTAAAAAGTTATTTGATCAAGGCCTACTTTATCGTGACTACCGATTGGTCAACTATTGCACACGTTGTGGAACGTCATTCTCAGATCTTGAGGTTGTTTATGTTGAGAGAAAAGACTCTCTTTACTACATGAAATATGGTCCGTTTACCATTGCAACTGTAAGACCGGAAACTAAATTCCGCGATACTGCACTAGCAGTTAATCCAAAAGATAAACGATATAAAGAATGGTTAGGTAAAACTTTGGAGATTCCGGGACTTCTTGGAAATGTAAAAATGAAGATTATTCCTGACCCCGAAGTTGACCCTAAATTTGGAACGGGAATTATGAAGGTTACTCCAGCTCATGATCCTCACGATTTTGAACTTGGAAAGCAGTTTAATTTACCGGTCACTCCGATTATTACTACACAAGGAAGAATGGATTTTTCCTGGTTTCTTTCACAGAAAAATATTCCGGAAAAATATAGATTAAGGGCAGAAAAATATCATCATCAAAAAGTTGCCAAAGCTCGTCTTCTTATGGTTGATGATTTAAAAGAAGACGGGTTGCTTATTAAAGTTAATGAAAATTATACTCATAGGATTGGGACCTGTTATCGAGACGGGAGCGTCATTGAACCGTTGCCTTTAGAACAATGGTTTATAAAGGTAAAGCCACTCGTTGCACAGGCGAAAAAATTAGTTAAGTCAGGCAAAATCAAAGTCCATCCAAAACGATTCGAAAAGCATTTGGTCAGTATTCTTGATAATTTTATTGATTGGAATGTCTCAAGACAGATTGTTTGGGGAATCAGAATTCCAGCCTGGCAATGTGAAGAATGTAAAAATTGGACAATAACCAAAGGAGAGTTGCCAAAACATTGTAGTAAGTGTAATAGTGTGAAAATTAAACAAGATGAAGACACTTTTGACACTTGGTTTTCATCAGGTCAATGGCCGTTCGCAACTCTTATGACTCAAGAAAAAGGTTTATATGAATATTTTTATCCAACATCTGTGATGGAAACTGGCTACGATATTCTGCGAGCTTGGGTGGCACGCATGATAATGATTGGATATTTTGCGACTGATAAACCTCCGTTTGAAAATATATTTTTGCATGGGATGGTGCGCGACCGCAAAGGACAAAAGATGAGCAAGAGTAAAGGGAATGTAATTAATCCTTTAGAGGTGGTAGATAAATTTGGGGCCGACGCGCTTCGATCAGCGCTTGTTTTTGGA
>CAYIMI010000028.1:0-8504 GCA_964364445.1 uncultured Gammaproteobacteria bacterium | reverse complement strand
TTTTTTGTTCCAGACGGTACATATAAGTTGACTCCTCAGATTGCGGGTTATAATTTTCCCGGTTCACTAACTCTCAATTCTAACTATTCAAAAGTTTATTCCGATATTTATCCATTGTTAACAGGACTCGAAATTATTGAAAAGGGCGGTCCTCAACGTAGAGATATTCCGGTTGATTCGGTTAGGGGACAACCAACTTATTTTCCAATAAAAATGATGGAATATAGCTATCAGTCGGACAGAATGAGCAGTGTTTTTATTGATGGTCGGGTCAGCCATCCACTAGCCACAATTAACGTTTATTCCGTTATTCCTGATCCAAATAATCCTGAAGCAAAAATTCGTTATAAGCTTATAAAAACAGTCAAAACTGATAAAGTTGGCCGTTTTTCTATAGTAATCAACCAATCAGTTTTTGATAAAAATAAAAGTGAAATGTTTGGCGAAATTGAAGCTATAAAAGCAGATTTCGGTTTATCTGCAAATGACACTAATCCAACCCCAGCGGTTTTAAAATTAAATCCAATTCTTACATATATTGAGGGCAACGCTTCTTATAAAAATCAGGTATTGCCGGGAGCAAGAGTTGGACTTGTCCTTGATTCTTCAACAAAACCCTATTATGAAACTGTGGCTGACAGCCAAGGATATTTTAAAATTCCATCAGACTATATTCCTTTTATGCCTTATAAACTACGATATTCCTCAGGCGGAACGGTGGCAAGCCTGACAACGTCAAAGTTTATAACGGACAACTCTACTAATTTAAAAAATAAAAAGACAAATTTTTTTTATCCTCAATATAGCAATCCTAAAATCAATGATAGTATCAAAAAGTCTATAGTTGCTTACAACAAACAACTTAACAATAATGAAAGTGGTAGTCAAAGTGGGGTCTCAGGTAATGTTCCTAGTAAGTCAGGATCTAAGGCGAGTCAATCAGCATCAAAGAATCCGACCTTTATTGTAATAGTTTTGGTTATTATCGTTCTGCTTATTGGGGTAGGAGTTTTGGGAGTTTATCTAATTAAGAAAAATCAAAATTCTTCAATAGTATAAATAACTACCGCAAATAAACCGCGGAAAAAACGCAGAATAATATTCCCTTATTTTTTTTCAAATTTATTTATTTCTATTAAGATAGTCTCAATAAAAATCGCAGTTGGAATAGCAAGAATTACTCCCATAACTCCAGCGAGCTTTCCACCAATAACCATAACGATCAACGTAACGATAGGGTGTAGTCCGGTTGTCTTCTTCATAACAATAGGAACGATTAGATTATTCTCAAATTGCTGAATAACTAAATAGAGAATTCCACAATATAAGCCAAGGATTGGGGAATAAGAAAGACCAATTAAAATAGCTGGAATTGACGACGCTATTGGTCCAAGATTTGGAATGACTTCAAATAACCCTGCCAGAACCGCTAAAGCAAGGGCATATTTCATACCAATAATATTAAGTCCCACATATGTCATTGCTCCAACAACTATCATGAGAATAATTTCTCCCCAAAACCATCCGGCCATTCTTTTTTGAGCTCGTTCTGCTACCAAACTAATCCGGGCGAGCTCAATATCATCAAAAAAATTATTTAATAATCTACTGACAATATTTTTTTCTAAAATAAAATAAAAACCAAAAAATAAAGTTGAAGTAACAAAAATAACATTGGAAAAAGCCGACTTGATTAGATTGATTGTTTCATTAGCGAGACCAGGAATATTATTGGAAAGAAATTCCAAATTAAAGTTTGTAGATAATACTGGAGATATCTTATTAACAATGCTAGGAAGATTTTTAAATAAGATAATCATCTCCCCGGCTAAAGGTGGAATAATTAAAATAAACAAACAAAAGATGGTAAAGATAAAAATAAAATAAATTACGAAAGCGCTAATAGATCTATTAATTTTTTTGCTTTCTAAAAAATCTACAGGTTGGCGTAAAGCCCCAGCTATTATAAAAGCGATAAACAAGGAAAAAATTAAATCTTTTATCAACCAAATAATACCCAACAATAAAATAAAACCAATGGTAAAAACAATCGTTTTTGAAGAAATCTCTATTTTTTGTAGTTGCATATATGTGTATATTATATCATCCTTTTGCCAAGGCTAATGCATAAACATTTTTTGCGCCAGCTTCTTTTAAAACCTTAGTCGCTTCTTTAACGGTAGATCCGGACGTGATGACATCATCAATTAATATTATGTTTTTGTTAGAGACGCAAAATTTTGCGTCTCTACACTTACTATTAACGGCAAACATTCCTTTTGTATTTAAATATCTCGCCTTTCTACTTTTTATTTGTGCTTGCGAAGATATTTCTTTTTCCCGAATTAATAAGTCAACGATAGGGTAATGAAGAAACTTTTGAAAAAATACACTAATAAATTTTGCCTGATTAAAGCCCCGTTCTTTATATTTCATTTTTGATAGTGGGATAGGTTGAATAACAAAATCTTGAGAAAGCCTTTTATAAAAGCCTAACTTCTCTATAGCCCCAGGAATAATAATTTTATAAAAATCTTCCCATACCTCAGTTGCTAGTCGGTATTTAATATTTTTAATAATCTTTTTTAATACGGGGTTGTAGTGATATATGGCAAGTAGCCCATCAACGTTTAACTTTCTTATACAATTATTATGAGTTAGGCCATAAAGAGAAGGCTCTTTACAATAGAAGCAATAATCTATTTTGATCAGATCCAATTTTTTAAAACACGAAGAGCAAAGATAAACTCCAATATACCCACAACCAAGACAAAATTTAGGGAAAAGAAGATCGGTGAGAAACATAATGATTATAGTCATTATAATTGTTATAACGCTTATAAACATTATAGATAGTTCACAAAATTAAAAGAATATATTATTGTCAAAATATAAAAATATATATTGAGGCTAAAAATTTATTTGAAAAAAAATGATATAGTTTTGATATATTTTGACCTCTTGAAAACTGCCAGGTAGTGTTTTAAATTTAATATCGCACTATATGTTTTGTATTTTTTGTCAGAACCATGATACCGAGGTAATCGAAACGAGAGTGTCTGAGGATGGGACAACAATAAGAAGGAGAAGATCCTGTCCAAAGTGTGACAAGAGATTTACGACTTATGAGCGACTCGAAGAATTGCCGATAATAGTCATTAAGAGAGATGGGACAAGAGAAAGATTTGATAGAGAAAAATTAAGAAGTGGTTTATTTAAATCTTGTGAAAAAACAGTCGTAAACGCCGAAAAAATTGATAAAATAATTAACGAAGTTGAAAGAGAGTTAAAAGAGAAAGACGCAACGGAAATAGAAAGTATGGTCATCGGGAATTTAGCAGCTAAAAGGTTGAAAAAAATTGATAAAGTTGCTTATATTAGATTTTCCTCAGTCTTTAGAAGATTTGTTGATCTAGATGACTTTGAGGAAGAGTTAAAAAAAATTAATCCGCCAGTCGGAAAAAAATAATATGAAACTGACAGGAATTTCAGAGAAGGTTTTTATAGATCGTTATGCGTTAAAAGATAAAGCCGGTAAGGCGATTGAAAACAAGCCAGAGCAGATGTGGGCACGAATCGCCAAGGCAGTTTCACTAGTCGAAAAAAAACCTAAACAAAAAAAATGGGAAAAAGATTTTTATTCAGTTCTAAAAGACTTCAAATATGTACCGGGAGGAAGAATCTTATCTGGAGCTGGAACTGGTTTCGACGTCTCTTTTTATAACTGTTTTGTTATTCCGTCTCCACAGGATTCAAGAGGGGGAATTCTGAAGACCTTAGGACAGATGGTTGAGATTATGGCCCGTGGTGGTGGAGTTGGTATCAATCTTTCTTCTCTTCGTCCTCGCGGGGCAAGAGTTAACAAGGTTAATGGTTTTTCCTCAGGACCTATTAACTGGGCGGAACTTTTTTCAGTTGCAACTAAAGATATTATTCAACAGGGTGGCACTCGTCGTGGAGCTTTAATGCTTATGCTTTGGGACTGGCATCCTGACATTGAAGAATTTATTACTGTTAAACAAGATTTGTCAAAGATCAATGGAGCCAATCTTTCTCTTTGCATCTCCGATACTTTTATGGAAGCCGTTGAAAATGATAAAGATTGGCCGTTGGTATTTCCAGATATTAAAGATTCTGAATATGATCAAAAATGGACAGGAGATTTAGAAGCTTGGAAAAAATTGGGCAAAAAAGTTATTGTTCATAAAATTGTTAAAGCCAGAAAGCTTTGGGATTTAGTTGCGACCGCTGCTTGGAAGTCAGCCGAACCTGGAGTGGTTTTCATGGAAAGATATAACAAATTACATAATAACTATTATTGGAATAAGATTATCTGTGTCAATCCTTGTGGTGAAGAAGGGTTGCCAGCATGGGGAGTTTGTAATTTAGGATCGGTTAATTTATCCGCTTTAGTTAAAGGAAAAAATATTGATGAAAAGGGAAGATTTGATTTCAGTGCTTTAAAAAATATTGTGAGAACGGCTGTCCGTTTTCAGGATAATGTAGTTGATATGGATCCTTACGTTTTTGAAGGTATTAGAAAAACTCAACTTGAGGGAGAGCGTAGAATCGGACTGGGGACAATGGGCGTCGGAGATACTTTGATTAAGCTACATATCCGCTATGGCTCGCCTGAGTCAATCGAGTTCATCGATAAGGTTTATAGAATCATTAGGGATGAAGCTTATCGAGCTTCATCTGAATTCGCCCGTGAAAAAGGTAGTTTTGCTAAATATGACCAAAAACTTTATCTGGCCGGAAAATTTATCAGTCAATTGACTGATGATGTTAAAAAGTCGATTAAGAAAAACGGCATAAGAAACTCAGTTCTATTGATGCAAGCTCCAACAGGATCAACATCTTTAATGGCAGGTACAACGAGTGGTATTGAGCCGGTCTATGAGTTTGAATTCATCAGAAAAGATAGAATAGGGACTCATATTATCCGTCACGATCTTTATGATGCTTGGTATGCAAAGCATGAAAATGAAGTAAAAGCCGGAAAAGTAAAAAAACCAGAATGGTTTGTTTCGGCAAATGAATTGACGCCGGAAGATCATGTAAAAGTTCAGGCGGCTATTCAACAACACGTTGATGCTTCAATTTCAAAGACGGTCAATGCTCCAAAAACTCATACGGTTGAAGACGTTAAAAAACTCTACAATCTTGCTTATAAATTAGGTTGTAAAGGAATTGCTTATATGAGAGATGGTTCTCGTCCAGGTGTTCTTGAACGAAAACCAGATCCTGCCGAAGTTACAACGGATAAAGAAGTAAAACCTCTTCCAACCTATACAATCAAACCTAGACCAATGGTTGTTCATGGAGCCACTTATAGAATTAACACGCCAGTTGGAATTGCTTTTATTACCTTAAATACCAATGGCGGCAATCCTCCAGAGCCATTGGAGATATTTATCAATGTTGGTAAAGCAGGTAGCGATGTCTACGCAATGGCCGAAGGTTTGGGAAGAATGATTTCAGTAGCCTTACGTTTTTCGTCTCATATTTCAGTTTTTGATCGGGTCAACGAAATCATTACCCAACTACAAGGAATAGGTGGGGCGAGAACAATGGGCTTTGGTAAAGATAGGATAAGAAGTTTACCGGATGCAGTTGCCAAAGTTTTATCAATGCACTACGGACTAAATGGTGAGATAAAAACCAACGGAGTTGTTAAAGAAGATCCAAAATTAGTAACCGCAACCACTCAACCGTCGTTGATTCAGCCAGCGGTAGCCGTTGCCAGATCAACCTCTTTTGATATCTGTCCTTCATGTGGTGAGGTAACTTTGGTCCATGAAGAAGGATGTAAAAAATGTTATGGATGTGGGTACAGCGAATGCTAAAATGCCTATTTATACACGTACTGGAGACTTTGGAACGACCGGTCTTTATGGTGGCAAAAGAATTTCTAAAGCCGATTGCCAGATTGAGACTTATGGGTCAATTGACGAGTTGACTTCATATCTCGGACTTGTTGTTGTCAAATTAAAAAATAAAAAAGAAGCTCTATTTTTAATAGAAATACAAAGAGATCTTTATAAGATAATGGGTGTTCTTTCCGGAGCAAAAACTGATCTATTATTTTTAGAAAATAAAGTTTTAATTTTTGAGAAAACTATTGATGAAATTGAAAAAAAACTTCCTAAATTAAATAAATTTATTATCCCGGGTGGTAATGAACTATCTTCGCTGTTTCAAATAGTTCGAGTTCTTTGTCGAAAAGCAGAAAGAAAAAATATTGATTATTTCAATAAAAAGAAAATTACAAGCGACGAACTACTAATTATTAAATATCTCAATCGTTTGTCTGATTTGTTTTTTGATTTGGCACGAAAGTATGGAAAAGATAATGAAGTTGTTTTATAATCTCTACACAAATGAAAAAGCCTGATATTAAATCTAAAGTTTCAATTTTTGCAATAATCTTATTGGCAGTTGTTACTCGCCTTATTCCTCATGCTCCTAATTTTGCCCCAATTGGAGGTCTAGCTCTTTTTTCTGGAGCGAATTTTAAAAATAAAACAGCTCTATTAATTCCATTATCGGCAATGTTTATTTCCGATATATTTTTAGGATTTCATAAGACCATGCCCTTTGTTTATCTGAGTTTTATTATTATCGCTTTAATTGGAGGATTAATAAAAACTAATAAATGGCAGTCGCTGTTAAAAGCTAGTTTAATCTCTTCGGTTTTATTTTTTTTGATAACTAATTTTGGTGTCTGGGCAACCGGATCAATGTATCAAAAAAACTTAAGTGGTTTAATACAAAGTTATGTTATGGGTTTACCATTTTTCCGCAACACAATTATTTCCGATCTATTTTATTCCTTCTCATTTTTCTACGGATATAGATTTTTATCAAATTTCGTTTTCAAAAAATTGGAATTATTAAAGAGAGTTTAATCTTCACCCCAAAACCGGAAGTGGAAATCTTTCTTTTAAATATTTTTTGTAAAGCTCCACAGCGTCTCTATGGTCAAAAGCGACTTCTTCTTTTACAGGTAATTTATCCAAATCAAACCATTGAAGATGGGAGACCTCTTCGTCAGATTTTCCTGTTTGTTTTACCGCATTAGCAATAAAAATAATATCAACATTTTGCCTGTCTTCATGGGGTCGATTTGGATTATCATTGATCCGGAATAATTTCAAATTATTTATTTCCCAACCGCTTTCTTCCATAACTTCACGAGTAACAGCCTGAGCAAGATTCTCTTTATGATTAAAAAATCCACCAAGTAAGTCCCACTTTCCCGATTCAGATATTGGCTTTCCATTTAGAGTTCCTCGTTTTCCAAGAAGTATTTGATCATTCTTAATGACAATTGCATTGACTGTCACGTGACGAAGAAAAGCTTTATTATTATTTTCAAAAGTACAAGTGATCATTGTTTATATTATAATCAAAATATGACGACAAAAAATTATACACCTATTGATGATTTATCGGGTCGCGGTCTCTCAAAAGAAGCGGAGCCGATCGGTATAGAATTTGAAATAAAAGAACCTGTAGAACACAGTCCTGAAGAAGAAGTCAGACCGTTTGTTAGTCCAAGGGCCGAAACGATTGAACTACCTCCTGATTTAAAAAAATTAGGATTACAGGCAGTGTCAGATTCAAAATTTTCCAGTTATAAAAATATAAAACTTCCATTGAGTGATGAAAAGATCGTTGTTGGGAAAAAGGCGCCAATCACGTCCGCAATTCGTTGGTTAGCAGAATTTGCCCTTTTTATTTTGGCGCAAGCACATTTAGGGTTAAAGGTAGTCCATGGGAAAGTGATTAGAGTAGTTAAGATGAAGTGACTTTATTTATTTCTGCTAAAAATCCTTCTTTGCTTTGAGCCCCAACAAATTGGTTAACAACTTTACCATCTTTAAAGATTAAAAAGGTTGGAATAGAAAAAATTTGATATTGAGAAGATAAATCCTGATTTTGATCAACATCAACTTTGACAAATTTCACATTCTTTACTTCTTCGGCTAACTGCTCAATGATTGGTCCGGTCATCTTGCAAGGCCCACACCAAGTTGCATAAAAGTCGACCAAAACAACTCCTTTAGATTTTAATACTTCAGTTTCAAAATTATTTTTATCAAGGTGGGGAACGGCCATAGATTCATATCTTAGTACGGGTAATTTTTAATGTCAATCGCAAAAAATAAGACGTGGTATCTATCGTCAAAAAAATCCCTTCTTAATAATCCAACTGTTCACTTTTGTAGGTTATAAGCGACTGACAAAAAGAGTTAAAAGGTTTATAAAGTTATAAGGTTCATAAAGATACTTTACGAACTTTAAAAACTTTATGAACTTTATAAACTAATTATGTTAGCCAAAATATATTCGGGCACAGTTATAGGTTTGGATGGAATTTTGATTGAAGTTGAGGTAGACGTTGCCTCAAAGGGATTTCCAGGTTTTACAATAGTTGGTCTTCCTGATAAAGCAGTTGGCGAAGCCAAGGAACGAGTTAGGGCAGCAATTAATAATGC
>CAYIMI010000027.1:0-8508 GCA_964364445.1 uncultured Gammaproteobacteria bacterium | reverse complement strand
AAAAGACTGTATGATTATGAAGTTATTATGAAAAATTTAGATATTGTACAAATAGTTGATCAAATTGGAAAAGAAGTCGAACTTTATGGCTGGGTTGATACAAAGCGAGACCATAAAAAAATCGTTTTTATTGATCTTCGCGATAGAACCGGTACTGTCCAAGTTGTTGGAGGTGAAGAATTTAAAGCGCTCTCCGAAGAAGACGTTGTCTATATTAAAGGTCTCGTCAAGGCTCGACCGGAAAAAATGGTTAATACAAAAATTAAGACCGGCTCGGTCGAAGTAGAAGCAAAAGAACTAAAGATTTTAAACAAAACCAAGACTCTCCCAATTCCAGTTAATACCGACGGACATGATATCGACGAAGAAGTAAGGCTTAAATATCGATATCTTGATATCAGACGACCAAGAATGTATAAAAACTTGGCTTTAAGAAGTAAATTTATTGATCTAATCCGTCAATATCTTTTTAATAAAGAATTTTTGGAAATTGAAACCCCCATCCTTAGCGAAACCACTCCGGAGGGAGCTCGCGATTTTATCGTCCCCTCTCGTCTTCAACTGGGAAAATTTTATGCTCTACCCCAATCGCCTCAACAATATAAACAACTACTAATGGTTGGCGGAGTAGAAAAATATTTTCAGATCGCTAGATGTTTTCGAGATGAAGACCCAAGATCTGATCGGGCTTACGGAGAATTTACCCAGCTTGATTTAGAAATGAGTTTCGTCGAACGCGAAGACGTAATGAAACTAACAGAAAATCTTTTTATTGAAGTTTATGAAAAATTAAATGTACCAATTAAACAAAAACCTTTTCCTGTCTTTACCTACAAAGAGGCGATAGAAAAATTCGGAGCTGATAAATTTGATTTGCGGACTGAAGAAGATAAAAAAAATAATGTTCAAGCCTTTGCTTGGGTGGTTGACTTTCCATTCTTCGAGAAGACAACGGAGGGCGGCTGGACTTTCACCCACAATCCATTTTCTGCTCCTAAACCAGAATTTATGAATGATTTACTCTCGAAAAAAAATATTGGTAATATTTTAACAACTCAATATGATTTAGTCTGTAATGGTTATGAAGTCGGTGGCGGAAGTATTCGGAATCATACTCCCGAGGGATTGAAAGCTGTGTTTGAAATTATGGGTTTGAGCGAAGAAGAAATCAATCTTAAATTTGGACACATGATTGAAGCCCTAGGTTATGGCGCACCCCCTCATGGAGGAATAGCCCCCGGAATTGACCGATTATTAACCTGTATCACAGGTGAAACATCTATCCGTGAAGTTATTGCTATGCCAATGACCTCGGGTGGAAGAACGGCCATCATGAAGGCACCATCGGCTGTAAAGGAAGAGAAATTGAAGGAACTAGGAATAAAAGTAAATTCTTAAATCTATGTGTCTCAAACATATTATTTTTTTCGCATTTTTTACCCTCCTCTTCCTCTTTTACCCCGGTGATTCGTATTATTTCCACATCTTCGCCTATAATCGGGATTTAATTAATAAGTCAACGCCTGTCATAAAAATTGACATAAAACCAATTCCATATTTAAAACTTACCTACTATCCCGAAATAACAGCCGAATCAGTCTATTTAGTTGACCTGCCGTCTTTTACTCCAATTTTCTCACGTAACGAAAATTTAAAGTTATTTCCTGCTTCAACAACAAAGATAATAACCGCTTTGGTCGCCTACGATGTCTATAAACCTGATCAGATTATCACTGTTAAAAGAACTATTGATGATGGCCAAGTGATGGGGCTAGTTGTGGGAGAAAAAATAACTGTTGAAAATATATTGTATGGAACGCTCGTCCATTCTGGTAATGATGCCGCCTACGTTCTCGCTGATAATTATGGCTATGATAAATTTATTGATTTAATGAACAAAAAAACTGAAATCCTTGGTATGAAAAATAGTCATTTTTCAAATCCTAATGGGCTTGATTCTGGAACTCAATATTCAACTGCTTTTGATCTTTCGTTGGCGGCTAGAGAACTTCTTAAGAATCCTTATCTATCAAAGATTGTTTCCACTAAAGAAATTAGTATCTCTGACGTTGATTTTAAATATTTTCATCAATTAACAAATGTAAATAAACTTCTTGGAGAAATTCAAGGACTTGGGGGGCTCAAAACTGGCTATACGGAAAATGCCGGAGAAAACCTGGTCTCTTTTTACAAAAAAAATGGCCATCAATTCGTAATCGTTATATTAAAAAGCTTAGATAGGTTTAATGATACGAGGAACATAATCAGCTGGATAGAGACGAATGTAGGATACGTAAATGTTAATTTTTAACCGCTGGTACATATGCCGCGAAGTTCCCTTCCCCTAAAAATACATAGACTGGCTGAAGATAATTTTGGTAAATATCAGGATCAAGGTAGCGAAGCTCCATGCTTTTAATAAGGACATCTTTTTGTCCTTGGGTTCCGGAAACAACAAATCCCATACCACTATTTAATTCTGACCAAGCTTCTTCGCCGGTCTTCACCAGATAAGTACCAACCTGTTCTTCCGATTTTTCAAAAAAAGATATCTGGCTTTTTATAATTTGATAATCATTCCCTTGGAAAAGCATAATTACATAATTTTGACTAGTAAAAAACTTTGGTGTTACCACTTTAAAAGTATCAATATCTGGTCGTCCAAAATCAATTTCAACTAATTGGGCCTGAGAACTCTTTTCAACATTAATAAAATTTTGATTAATTGGATTAAATTTTAAATAAATCACATTAGTTGTTCCTTTTCCCAGTTCATCCGGATAACGGCCAATCTTTTTTAAAAAATCGACCGCCTTGTTCTCAATAACTGTTTTTGTAGGAATAGTTAGTTGAGGAGAGGAAAATAATTCATTATTAACTTTTCTATCAAACTTAAAATTAAAGTTAGAAATATCAATTGTTAAAGTTTTTTCTGTATCGGCAAAAGTGGTAATTTTTCCATCTAATTGGTGTTTAACTACTTCTGTATCAAAACCGAAGCTTCTAGCAATTAAATATATTTTTTCGCTATAACCAAAACGAGGATTGTACTGTGGTAAAAAATATACTTTAGCTGTATCGGTAGCAGTTACGGGAGTACCCTCAATCGTATCTAGGGTAAATTTTAACCCGGCGCTTGACGAAGATCCAGGAATTTCTGGAAGATCAACTTTTCCAAAAATTGGGTTAGTATAAGTAACTGTTGTCTTATTGGATTCTAAATAAATCAAGGTTAATTTAATCGAATAAAAGAATATTAAAAAAATAAGGCAGGACAAAATAAAATACGGTAAATATTTACGAAAATAATAAGATAGATTGGTTAGGGACATATTAATCTTGACAACAAATAAACATTTTCTTGATAATTTTAGCTAGCGTTTGAAAAAATTTATTTACAACGTACATAAGCTATTTATAGCAGAAATTTAGCAATCGCGATAGTAGTAAATAAGAAGATTATTGGAATAATCACTTTTTGATAATGGAAAAAAACCTTCCCGTGATTAATTTTTCGCAAAATTATATCTGCTAGTAGGGAAAATAATATCGTTAATAAACCTATTGTCAGAATATCATTAACTCCCAATTTTTTTGCCAACAACAATCCTCCCCCAATTGTAATTACACATGCCGGACACATAAAAAGTGTCGGGGAGAGGACTTGAACCTCCACAGTCTTGCGACCACAAGCCCCTCAAGCTTGCGCGTATACCATTTCGCCACCCCGACTAAATATTGATATTATATCTTACTTTCTCTCAATCGTATAAACATAGGGATAGTATAAGAATAGTGCTGGTGGGTCGTCTTGAATAACTTTCTGAAACTCTTGATAAAATCTACCTCTTTCCTCAATGTTGATAGTAGACCTACCATCTTCCAAGAGTTTATCAAGCTTAACATTTTGATAATTACCAATGTTTCCTCCTACTTGGGTTTGAGTTGAATGCCAAAAATAATATTGATCCGGATCTTGGGGCACTTTCCAGAAAACTAACAATAGATCAAAGTTTTTTGGTCGATCATAAGTAACCATATTTATATCTATCTTTAACCCCGTCTTTTTTATTTCTCCAGCAATACTATCTGCCACATCGTAGTAATCATAAGACGTTAATAAATTTAACTGAGCTGATTCAGTTGCTGTAATCTCATTTTTAACAATTTTTGTAGCTGTTTCAATATCGTAAGAATTTGTTTTTAGATTAGGATTATATGCCCATGAAATAGGTGGAATCGGACCCCGGGCAATTTCTCCAAAATCAGCCATTCTTTGATAGTCTATCATCATACCAAAAGCACTTTTGATATCTTTATTAGTCAAACTTTGACTTTTACTATTAAAAAATAAAGTCAATAAACGTGTATGGTCTATCGACTTAACTATCTGACTGTTCTTCCAGTTTATAAAAGTATCGGCAACTGATTTTTTTGTTAAGGTCATTTTATTAATCTCTCCTTTTTTATAAGCCGTTACTAGATTTGATTCATTACTATAAAATTTATATTTAACCGTTGTTAAATCTTTAGTGTTGGGAATAAGGGTCAGATCTACTAAAAAACCGTTTAGAATTTTATATTTACCCAATTTATAAAAACCTGCTATCCCGACCAGAGGTGGACGTATCAATGGTTTACTCAAATAAGTAGGAAAAATGGCTAATGGCTTATTTAAATAAAAATCTAACACGTTCTTGTCAACTACCTTTATCGTTACGTCACTAAATTCATAATTAATATCTGAGGCTGTAAATTTTTTGTCATCATTCCAAAGTAGATTATTTTTTAAGTAAAATCGATAGCGTTTTCCTTCATCCTTTACTTCCCAGGAGTTTGCTAAAACGGGAATGATTTCCCCTTTTTCATTGATAGTTACCAGACCATTGGAGACCTTTATCATTATCTCATCTGGAAGATTGGTAAAATTATAGTTTCCAACTAATCCAATTATTTCCTGCTTGTTGAATATTGATTTTAAATATGGAGAAACGGACAAAAAACCAATCAGACTAATAAAACCGATAAAAAAACTCATTAAAATTAGTCGGGAATATTTTTTGACAAACTCTAAAAATAACCAATAATAATATCTAAAAGCTTTTCTGTTCATTTAATAAAGAGATTTATTAAAGAAACCACCAAAAAAATAACTATAAAAATTGTTGTTAGCCAAAGAATTATTTTTTCCATTCCCCGTCTTGTCTGGAACATTTCGCCTCCCCCACCCCAAGCACTGCCCAAGCCTGCTCCTCTTCCTTGAATTAAAATAAAAACAACAATTAAAACACTAAAAATGATATTGAGAACCAAAAGAAAATTTTTCATATTATTTTTTCTAATAAATTAATAATGGTAGAAATCGAAAAAGAGGAAATAAAAATATTAGCTGTACCTGAAATTTGAATTTTGTTTAATGTAATTCCCAACATTTTAGCCCCTGGAAAAACCCATTCCTCAATACTTATCAGATTAAAACGGTTTAATAAAAAATAAAAAATTGCTGCATAAAAAAGTACCGATATAAGTCCAAAAGTTAGAAGATTTAGTGGTAAAAGTATGAGCTTACTGATAGGAGCAATTAAATAGTAGACCATCGCAACAACTATTGCGGCTTTGAGATAGGTCATTGGATCTAGTTTAATAACAAATCCTTTATTCCAAAGGGCCGTAAGAAATATGGCTACTGCGGAAAAAATTATCATTCTAAATATTTTTTTCATATGCCTCCTCATTATATCAAAAAGTCCTTGCTTCTTAAAAACAGATGATATTTGCGGGCAAAGCGATGCGACTCGTCACGAAGCAGTCTGATAATGTTTAAAACTTTGCTGTCATTTTTTAAAAATAAATTTGGATAACCCTTTAATTCCTACGATTACCCTATCAGGGTTCTTGGCTATTCCAATCAAAGGTATATTTGTTTTATTTTTTTGAAAAATTGTTAAAATCGCTTTAATTTGTGGCCGTCCACCGTCAATAATAATTAAGTCTGGAATAGGCCAGTCTTGCTTCAGCCTTCTAGTTAAAACTTCCTTTATCCTATCAAAGTCTGATTTTGACCCAGTTTCTTTAATTTTAAACTTACGATACTCTCTCTTGTCAATTTGATTATTCTGCATGACAACCATTGAGCCTACCGCTTGTTTCAAACCAAGATTGCTAATATCATATGTCTCTATTCGATCAAGACTATTCAACTGAGGAAAATATTTTTTTAAAATGACCAACATCTCCTCTAATTTTTTTTCGTTACTATTCATAAAAAATTCTGAATCATCTTTTAGATTTAACAATCGGTCAAATCGAAAAATTTTATTTCTAACAACAATGGCCTGTTCATATTTATTATTTTTTATTAAAATATTTAGCTGTTTATTGAGATTTTGAATAATTTTTTTTACGTTACCATTCAAAATAGAAATAACCTGTCTAATATTTTTTTTGTATTGTTTTTTTTCATATATATTTTTAATTTCATTCGGACAAGGATCACATAAGCCTATCTTGGAATAAAAGCAGGCTTTTTTACTAATTTTTTTTTGAGTACAAAATGGAACAATTCGTCTAACGTCGTTAAGAATTTTTTCAACCATCCTCACAGATGAAAAAGGACCAAAAAATAAGGCTCCCTCGCCCGCCGTAGTTTTAACGAAGGCGGGTTTACGTGTTATTAAAACTTTTGGGAAATTTTCCTTGATCGTTATTTTAATATAAAGAGGGCTCTTGTCATCTTTCCAAATTGAATTATATTTTGGTTGAAGCTCTCTTATTAATTTTGCCTCAAGTATTAAGGCTTTAAACTCCGACTCAGTTATTATCGTTTCAATTTTATTTGAATTTTCAATGATCAATCGTTCTTTATTATCCAACTTAGCATTTTCTATATGTGACAATACTCTGGCTTTAATATTGACCGATTTACCAACGTAGTTGATAACGTCATTATTTTTAAAAAGATAAAGGCCAATCGTACTAGGTAGATTGTCTATTTGACTCTTAGTGACCATGACGTTGTATTTTTGTAATTACCCTATAAATTAAAAATAGAATTGATAGACCTAAAAGAACAGCAAAAAATTTTATTATTAATGTATAGATCAAGGGGATAACATTAATTTGTTGCTTCAAAAGTTGCTTTCCAAAAACTATTACAGATAATTCCCCTTGAGTTTTTTTATTTTTATCTTTGGTTGTGTAGTCAAAAGAAATTGTCTTTTTTTCATAAGGGGCCAAAACTGGAATAATAAATTTTTCTTTCTTAATAACAATATTTTTTGCTGATAGATCAACCGGAACCTGCCAAAGATAACTACTACCATTATTTTTAACTACAAATTTTCCCTGATAAGATTTGTTATCAGAAATTGTTGTTAGAAAATCTATCCCTTCAATAACGATCTCTTTTTTTTCTATTGGTTGCTCTGTAGTTGGTTTAATGGAAACATCACGAGAGTTTTCTATTTTATACATTCCGGCTGGGACAGGATATTCTGGATTTTTTCCATGGATAACAAAGGCTATGTGATTAAGATCGAAGGAAGAGAAATAATTAATCCCCGAAGTATTTTCCCAAGTCGGATCAACAGCTACCCAATTTTCGGTTTTTGTATCAAAATATTCCGGCCAAGCATGTAAAATATCGGACGATAATGATATTGGTTGTAACTTAGGATCCAAAGAAAAACCATAACCTTGTATCTCTCGACTGTAAATTCCTTTTTCTCTTGAAATAGCAATAAAAAGGTCGGTAAATTCCATACAAACTGCTTTGTCAGTATTTGCTAAAACAATGTCTGCTCCTAAACGTTTATTATTGGAATTAACTTTATCGTAATTATATTTAAGAGTGTTTGTAACAAAATTATAGATCTCTTCTGGTTGGACAATATTTTTAACTTTGTCTACTTGACTTATCTGCCAATATTTTTTTGATGTGAGTAGATAGTTTTTTTGTTGATTAATGGCATTTCGAAAATATACCATAGCGTCATCCCTCGCCTTAGAATAAACTTCAATCAAGCTTTTATAAATAATTCTTTTTGTTTCGAATGGCTTAAGAAAATATTTTCCTAAATAATTACCATCTTCATCTAGACGAACAGACTCAGGAAGTGGATCGATTGATTGTAAAAAAAATTTTTGATTGGTTGTTTCCGGTGGAAAAGCAACTTCCGTAAATATTGGATATATTTGATCATTTTTCAAATGATATGTTAATTCAGCTTGGTAGATTTGGCTTTCTCCAAAAACAGCATAGATTGTTTTTGTTTTTGGATTATTCCAAATTATTTTATTTCCTGTGACCGAATCAGGCTTTGGTTTTGAAATAGAAATTTTTTTATCAGTAGTTTCCGGCAGATTGACAGTCACTTTATAAGATTCGTTTTGGGTATTCTCTATCACGGGTAGTACTACTTCCCAAACTTTTCCATTAACCTTAAATAAATTAGCTTGGTCAAAGTTCAAAAAAAAAGTAGTTTCTGAATCTTTGCCAATGGTTGGATT
>CAYIMI010000026.1:0-8591 GCA_964364445.1 uncultured Gammaproteobacteria bacterium | reverse complement strand
CGCCATCATATCTACTATCTTACCCTTACCCTCGTCCCCCCACTGACTGCCAATTACAAGTAAGAAAAGATAAAATAAAAAATTTTATAATTTCAACCGTCCTAATATTAACAATAACTGATAGAATTAGTCAATGGTATTTTTTATAACGTTTATAATTCTTATAACAATTATAATTGTTATTTTTTCTTCAAAAACTCTCTCCCCCATTCCCTACTTTCCTTCTCAACCAGTTGATATCTCTCTGATTATCAAAGCTCTAAATTTAAAAAATAATCAAACTGTTATTGATCTTGGAGCGGGAGACGGGATTGTAATTTTTAAAGCGGCAGATAATGCTTTTCGAAAAAATCTGAATACAAAATTTATTGCTGTTGAAATTAATCCGATTTTGATCTTAATTCTTCATTTACGCCGTCTTTTCCACCCGAATAAAAAAAATATTAAAATCGTTCACGACGATATTTTTAAAATGAATTTTTCTGAATTAACAATGAAGCAATCAAACAATGTAACAATTTATTTGTATATTTCCCCATGGTTTATTGAAAAAGTTATTAAAAATTGTAAATTGAAAATTAAAAATTTCTCAGTCGTTTCCTACATGTATCCTTTGAAAAATATGACCGCCTTCGCCAAGGCTACGGTGGTCAAAGGAAAAAATTCAATTTTTGTTTATGATTTGAAGAATTTCTGAAGGTTTTTTTACTAAATAATCAACTCCGGCTTTTTTCATAGCTTCGATTGTGTGTAAACCCCAAGATACGCCAATTATTTTTATACCAACTTTATGACTGGCCTCAACATCGCGGATTTCATCACCCACATAAATTACTTCTGATTTCTCTAGTTTAAAATCTCTAAGAAATTTTTCTAGATAACCTGCTTTGCCAAAAAGATCAGTCTTTCCATGGACAAAATCAAAAATATTAATTTTATTGTGTTTGATAAATTTATTAATGTTCTCTACTCTATTTGAAGAAATAATTGCTAATTTGTATCCTGCTTTTTTTAAATCAAAAAGTAATTTTTTTACGCCAAAAAAAAACTTAATATTATCCATTTCTTTTTCTAATTCTACTTGCATGTTTTTTATTACACCAATAACAAAAGGTATTTTGAGCCACGACCTTTTGAAATTATCCTTAAGTAATTCCTGATAGCTCTTGGATCTAATTTCATTGATTATTTCTTTATCAGTCAAATCATCTATTTGGAGTAGTCTGGCAATCTCCAAAAACTTTTGAAAACTAAAAGGAAGTGTGTCTGCAATTGTTCCATCAAAATCGAAGATAATGTATTTGATCATTATTTAAATTATATAATAAGGAATGCTATATTTACTGAACTTAGATTATGCTTTGACGAGTTTTTTTAATCAAATAATTGCTCATAATATTTTTTTTAACTATTTATTTTCATTTTTATCTCTCAAAGGATCTTCTATTTTTATCTGGATATTGGTTATTATAATAGTTGTTATTCTGGAAGAAAGAAAAAATCCAGGCATTAGTAAAAGAGATAAAAAATTTATTTTTTTATTTTTGCTTTCATTTTTAGTTACTTATTTTCTCTCTGATCTTGTTTTAAAAAATATCTTCCTCCGCCCACGCCCACATCTATCATCTATCATCTATAATTTAGGATCTCTATGTCCCAAGGATTTCTCCTTCCCCTCAACTCATGCTGCAACCGCTTTTGTTGCCGCTGAAATACTCGCCTATTTTAATAAAAAAAGAAAGTGGTTTTATTTCGCAGTTGCAATCCTAATTTCTTATTCTCGAATCTACCTCGGCTGTCACTATTTTTTTGATGTAGTTTTCGGTGCGATTATCGGTTGGTTAGTTAGTCAATCACTTCTATTCGTCCTCGGTACATCCCCATCCCGCAAGAAAAGTTGATTGATCCAGCTTCGGTTGGGGTAAATTCAATAATATTTTCACCGGCATTTAAAGCTTTAGAGATACTTAAACTGGGGACAATAAAATATCCTTGACAACCGAAGACGTTTTTACCGTTTATCACCCATTTTACCGGAATCCCCTTTTTAACAGTAAATTGATTTGGGGAATATCCTCCACTGATAACATCCATGCTTATAATTTGTTTACCATTTTCCAAATAAGACTCATTGGTCTTATTAGACTTATTTGACAATCCTAAACCAATTCCATAAATTGATAAAAAATTACTTGCATAATATAGACCGAGTATCAAAACTCCGACGGCGACTGTTTTCATAAAATACTGATAAAAGGTGCTTTTTAACAAACCTCTTAAAGATCCAATAAATATTATTGCCGGTGCAGTTCCTAGAGCAAATATAGCCATCGTCAAAGCACTCTGCCAAGGTGAAGCCAATCCAAGGGCATAAACCTGAGTTGCTTGGGTAAATCCACAGGGCAAAAAGTAGGTAATCGCCCCTAGAAAAAAGGCTGATTTATGGGGATCTTTTATCAAAGAATGTTCCAATTTTCTAAAAATATTTGAGGAAACGCCAAAAGGAATTATTGAAGCAAAAGAAAGAATCTTCAACATATCAAGGGCAAGAAGGATCATGAAAACAGCTGCCAACAATGTCAGCCCTGTTCCAAATTTTAGATTGGTAATGATAACACTACCAACCAGTCCGGCAATAAATCCAAAAAATCCATAGGAAATAATCCTGCCTAAACTAAAATATATTGCCTGTTTCAAATTGTTGGTTTTTTTACCTATTGTTGATAAAAATAACGCTCCAGAAGTTGCCATACATGTTGAAACTGAAGCAACTAATCCTAAAAATAAAACGGTCAATAAATTTAAGTTTCCGGTTATATTAATACTGGGAAGAATATTTGTTTCTTTAGCGATCAGATATATCAAACCCAAACCAACTGCAATCAAAGACGCTTCAATAATTTTCTTGCTTATTGGTTCGTCAATCTCATGGTCATCTTCTCTACTTCCTATTTCGTATCCAAACGATTGGATCTTCTTATTTACAGCTTCTTGATCCAAATGACCGGTAAAATAAACTTCTGCTTCTTGCTTTTGAAAGTTTGACTTAACCGTAGTTACATTTGGCATTTCCTTAAATTTATCAGTGATTAAAATTTCACAAGATGGGCAGTGCATGCCTTTTATATATAGAGTTTTTTTACTGATTTTCATATTTTTATTTTTTTAAGAAAAAGTGAATTAGTAATGACCGATACACTCGACATCGCCATAGCACCGGAAGCTAAAATTGGACTAATTAATCCCAACATCGCAACAGGAATCAAAATTACATTATACGCAAAAGCCCAAAATAAATTAAATTTAATTGTCTTCATCGTTTGTTTTGATAATTTAATCGCCGATACAACCGACGTTAAATTTTTATTGACTAAAGTAATCCCTGCCGCTTCAATAGCAACGTCGGTGCCAGTACCCATCGCGATGCCAATATCTGCCGCGGCTAATGCCGGCGCATCATTGATTCCGTCTCCAACCATAGCAACCACCTTACCTTCTTTTTGAAATTTTTTAACTTCTTTTTCTTTGTCTTGAGGCATAACCTCGGCAAGAATTTTTTTTATTCCTAGTTTTTTTCCTATTGCCGTAGCTGTTGCTAAATTATCCCCTGTTATCATCACCGTCTCTACTCCCATTTTATTTAATGTTGAAATAGCTTCCTTAGCGCTTTCTTTAATTGTATCTGCAATAGCAATCAGTCCTGACAGTTTGTTTTCAATATAGATATAAACCACTGTTTTTCCTTGGTCTTTTAAATTGTTACCCTGAGAAAATTTATCGGATTTATAAATTTTACCAACATAGATTTTTTTTCCGTTGACGACCCCTTCAACTCCCTGGCCGGTAATAGATTTGAATTTATATACTTTAATTAATTGAAGTTTTTCGCTTTCGGCTTTTTTCACAATCGCTTCTCCTAGTGGATGTTCAGAATTTTTTTCTATTGAAGCTACTAAAATTAAAAGCGAGGACAACTGTTTTTGAGTAATCGCCAGGGGCCCCCGTGGGGGTGTGGCGGACGAAAAAACACGTTGTCGAGCGTTATTAATTGCAATAATATCTGTAACTTCCGGTTTTCCCTTAGTCAAAGTCCCTGTTTTATCAAAAATTATCGTATTGACTTTATGAGCCGTTTCCAAGCTCTCAGCATCTTTTATCAATATTCCATGCTGAGCTCCGATTCCTGTTCCAACCATTATTGCAGTTGGGGTTGCCAGTCCCATCGCACAAGGACAAGCAATAATTAGAACTGCGATCGAATTAAGCATTACAAAAATTAATCCACCTGAAGGCCCAAAGACATACCAACCAACAAATGTAGCGATTGCCAGCATAATGACAATAGGAACAAAGTATGAAGAAATTATATCGGCTAGTCTCTGGATTGGGGCTTTGCTTCCCTGTGCTTCTTCAACTAATTTTATTATTTGTGAAAGCATCGTATCTGCCCCAACTTTTGTAGCTTTGTAAATAAAACTCCCTGATTTATTCATTGTTGCTCCAATTACAGTGTCACCCTTATATTTTGAGGTTGGCATGCTTTCACCAGTCACCATCGATTCGTCAATTGCTGATTCTCCTTCGGTAATGATTCCATCAACCGGAATTTTTTCTCCCGGCCTGACTCTTATTAAATCACCAGCCACAACCTCATCAATCGGAATATCTATTTCTTTACTATTCCTAATCACTCTAGCGGTTTTAGCCTGAAGGCCAATCAATTTCTTGATTGCTTCTCCCGTTCCAGCCTTGGCTTGAGCTTCCAAAAACCGTCCCAACAAAATCAAGCCAATAATAACTGTTGATACATCAAAATACGGCATCGCTTCAATTTTCAAATCCATAAAAAATTTCGGAAAAAATGTCACAAATATTGAATATAAGAAGGCTACAGTTGTTCCGATCACAACCAGAGTATCCATATTGGCAATTCTATGGCGTAGTGATGATACAGCCGCTCTATATAAATCTTTCCCTGCCCAAAACTGAACAATCGAGGCTAAAACAAACTGAAAATAGAAGTTTTTAAAAATTTCTGGAGCAAAATCCATAATTCCAGGAAAACTCCCCCAAACTATCAAACCTCCTAGAAACAAACTGACAAAAACTTTGATCCTTAGATCTTTTAGTTCTTTCATTTTTTCTTTCTTTATTTTTTCATCTAGTGACTCTTCCGATTCAAACATCGCCTGATAACCAACCGACTTTACCGCATCAGTAATTTTATTTTTTTCAATTATCTTTTCCGAGGTCAAAGTCGCTTTCCCCGTCGTCAAATTAACAACTGCATCAGTCACTCCAGGAATTGTTTTTAGTGCTTTTTCGTTAGTATAAACACAGGACGCGCAATGCATTCCGCGAATTCCAAAAGTTTGTTTATTCATATTATTTAACTATTAACTTCCCGTGAAACATCCCCATCCCACAAGAGAAGTCAAACTCTCCTTTTTTGGTTGGGTTAATTGCAATCTCTGTCTTTTCGTTTAGAGGTAAAAACTTTCTAACCTTAAAATCAGCAATGACAATCTCTTCTAAACAAGCACTGCTGTCTTTACGATAAAAAATAAGTTTGGTAGTTTTTCCATATGGAATAGAGATTTTTTCCGGCTTATAACCACCATCTACTAGAATATTAATTGTTCCTTCTGCTTGAACTATATTTATTTTTTTCATAAAAAAGAACCAATAAGTAAATATAATTGATAACAATCCGAAAATTGAAACAAGTATTTTGTCCATATTTATTTTCTCTTGAATACCTCCATTACTTCCTTTATTTTTTCATCTATATTTTTTCCTTTTTCCATCGACTGACGAACACAAGTTTTAAGATGATTTTCCAAGATCAATTCGGAAACTTTTTCAAGTGAGCTTGTCACCGCCTGTGTCTGTTGAATCACGTTTAAGCAGTACTCATCCCCTTCTACCATCTTAATTACCTTCTCCAAATGCCCATTAGCAATTTTTAGCCTGTGTAAAAGTTTTTTTTTATTGTCTCCCATATTTTTATATCCTCCCCCCCAGGATACATGAAGAAAAATATTTTGTCAAGAAGAAGAATTAAGCAGTTAAATTTATAAGCCTGATAATATTTTTTCGCCACCTTGGATCAATTTCGATCCGATACTTGTAAATATTTTCATTAAATTCTTTTTAACAAATGATCCAGCTAAAGTAGCTTTTTCTCCGATTAATCCACCAACCGTTTCAGGTGCTATGATTAGCCCAATAGCTAATGCCGTAAATGCAAATGTCTTTACTGCTTCGGCAATATTGTTATCAAAATCTAGCAATAGAACATCTTTCATCGCTTCCTCGAGAGGAACTGCAATCAGGCTTTTTTCAACTGCGAATAAACCCGGCCCACCTTTTTGTTTAAGTATTAAATATTTAATATCATTTATTTCGACAATTGTTTCAATGGGGAAAAAATCACCTTTTTGCATTTTGACAGGTCTACCTGTATCATCAGCTAAATCAAAAATTTTTCTTTCGTCAATATTAAATCTACCTTTTCCGAATGAAAATATATTAACGAATTTTCTATAACTTTCGCTTTCTATGTCACCTCCTAGTGCCATAACAACCTTATCTGCCTCCACTTGCCCAAGATAAAATTCTTTTAAGTCAATACGTTTTAATGGAACATCGTTTAGAAAAACTGCCATATTTTCCCCTTTATTTGGATTACCAGTTTCAAAAATTCCTCTTTCTTCCAATAAATCAGTCATTTTCATTCCGGCCATCATTTGCACCATATAAGGATCGGACGGCATCAAAAATCCGTAGTCATTAAAATCATTATTAAGCGTTCCTCGAAGCGCTCGACTTACCCATTCAGTACTGGTTAGTAAACCTTCAATATAGACTCTATCAATACCCTTAGCAATAAAATTTTTATTTATATTTTCCGTCACATCGGTAATATAACTTTCAAAAAAAATTCGGTCTTTTGGCTGAATTGGATTCAACCTACTATCTAGAATCTTTTCACCTAACATTAAGAGACTATCAGTAGATATATTATTAATTCTGTCTTCGGGAGAAGCGTACGATTTAAACATAATTCCCGGATCAAGTCTTTTTTTTCCTAAACCAACACCTTTATTAGGAACTAAGAACCAACCCATTGCGTCAGCTGGAAACTCTTGAAGCTCGACAATTTTACCTACCTCACCAACCAAAACTTCAACAATTTCTTTTGTTGTCATAGTTTTGCCTTCCTCAGGAGTTTCGCTTACACCAAGCCATTGAATAGGATTACCAGAAGCATCAATTTTGTTTTTGATAAGATCTTCATTTAATGAGTCATCCCATGTAACTTGTGCTTCATGAATATCAATAACGTTATTCATATCATGAATCACGTATATCTTTGCTTTATCTTCTCCTGCTAAATTGGCTTTAAAAACCCTAGGCTTTTTTGGAATTTCAACAAACTTTTTTTTCAACTCGTCAAACATCAGGTTTAATTTTTCATTTTGTTCAGAATCCGATTGTTTGGGAACAAAGATACAATCGTAAGCAGCTAAACCTGAATTAGCGGTGATTGCATCAATTATCTGGGCGTCGGTATAATCTACTCCATCAACATTTTTGTAAACTTCATCACCAAATGGTGATAGTACAGCTTTATAAATATCTAGGAGATTTTTAATTGATATCGACTCTGGAATATCAGATAACTTAAATCTCGAGTCAGTTCTCATAATACTTGAGTAAATTTGCCAATCCGCCCATGTCCCAGGTAAGCCACCTTGAGGAAAAAGAGTGGAAGAGTAAAGGAATTGTGATATGATAGTTTTAGCTTCTTTATCGGTGAGATTTGGATCCATCAAAACTTTTGTAACTTCTGAAATTGCAAATTTTCTAGCAATTTCATCTGCTAAACCTTCTCCGCTAGGAGTCGTTATATCAGGAACATTATGATACTCTTTCAAATCAAAGGCAAAATTATTTAATTGCGGTTGATTCAGCTGTTCACTAATATTTCTTGATATATTATCGGCCATATTCATCGATAATCTCGTACCGGGTACTCTAAGTGGTTCCCAAATTTCTCTACCGGTAATAATATCTACTAGAGGTAATCCGGTTACGGGATCTAATGCCTTTTTTTGAATAATTATTACTTTTTCAATTTTTTCATCAAAAAATTTCTGAATCATATCTCTTTCGTTTTTTTGATTTTCTTTAATAATATTTGGAACCAAAGAATCAAGCTGATTAGTGATTAAGGTTCTTTCAAATGAAACTATACGAAGACCATCATTGGGTCCAAAATGAGTTACGTTGCGCAATGTTGTAGAAGGACCACTTTCCAAATCTTGCAAGGGGGATCCTCTCCAATTAAGCAAATTTAATTGAATCGGAACATTTTCGACTTTTATACACGAACTTAACGCTGCTGAGGCAGCTAATAAACCTCCTACTTTTAAAAAGTCTCTTCGTGAAAACGGCATAGGTACATTATTATAGGCTTTTTTTACGGGAAATCAAGTCTTAGTCTTGTACAATACAAGATGAGCCCGAAAGTAGGTACGGTTTCAAATACAACTTGAGCCTGTAACAAAAGGGAGCCATACTGGTGA
>CAYIMI010000025.1:0-8611 GCA_964364445.1 uncultured Gammaproteobacteria bacterium | reverse complement strand
GGTGAATTAATAGTACATCTCTTGCCAATGGGCGTCGACTTCAATATTTAAATCAAGAAAAACCTTTTTATTAATCGCCAAAGCAATTTCTTTACGGGCATAACTGCCGATTTCTTTAATTTTTCGTCCATCTTTCCCAATAAGCATTCCTTTATAGCGGTCATTGGTTGTCAATATCCTCGCCTTAATATAAGTGATCCCATTTTTTCTTTCTATTACTTGGTCGACGATAACCGTTGTTGTATAAGGAATTTCTTCACCCATCATTAAAAATATTTTTTCTCTAATTAATTCTCCAAGAAAAATTTTACTATCAAGATTAATAATAGGGTAGACTAAATCTGGTGGCAGTTTTTCCGAATCGATATTTTTTTCCGGAAGATATTCAAAAATTTTATCAAGCAGAGGTTTAACGTGGAGATTATTGATTGCAGATATTTGAAAAACATGCTCAAATTCTTCTTCTAAAAATTTATACTGTGGTAAAAAAGATTTTCCCGGATCATCGATCTTATTAATAACTAATATTTTTGGTCGATTAATTTTTCTTACGAGTCCAAGAACTTTACTTTCTTCAAAATCCCTCTTTCTTGTAGCGTCAACCATATAAATTACTACATCAACATTTTCATTTAAAATTTGTAATGTTTTTTCATTAATTCTTTTTGAGAGATAATCTTTTGCTTTTCCAACAATTCCTGGAGTATCAACAAAAATAATTTGTCCTCGATCTTCTTCGTAGAGAGCTCTAATTGAAAATCTAGTTGTTTGAGGTTTTGGAGAAGTGATAGCAACTTTTTGTCCAATCACATTATTAACGAAAGTTGACTTACCAACATTAGCTCTTCCCACCAATAATACTTTACCCATTTTTGCCATGTCTCTATTGAACCTCATCACCCCAACTCAAACAACCAACAATTGAATTATTTAGTTGCGACCATTTGAAAAGAGTAAAACTGGAGTGCCCGCGTATTCTTAGAAATTTAACTTCAGGAAGATCTAAAATTCCAGCCTTCTGCCAAATTTGAGCAACTAAACTACCACAATAAATTGCCTTGACTGTTTTTTTAATCTTCCTTGTTAAAAAAGCTAGTTTTGTTTTTGAATTTAATGGGTCAAAATTTATCGCATAAAATTTTTTGATCAATGGAATCATGGAAAAAGAATATACAGCCGGTTGGCCATCAATTATTCCAGAATCACTAATTTCTTTGGCAATAAGACCTGCCTTTTTAATTAATTCTTTATCTGTAACTGGTGGTGGGCCAAAAAATATTTTTTTAAAATCGCCCTTCTTATAAAGTTCAACATATTCAATAGCAGTAATAATTCTTATCCCTGATTTATCAAATTTATCATTAGTTAAAGGGCCAATTCCCAATCCCATTGGCGGTGGAGCGGCATTAAGTAGGAGTGCATCAAATAAATTAAGATTGGCTTCGTCTTGATGAGGAATGATGGCAATATGATCAATATAACCTTTATCTCTAACAAAATAAATTGCCCAACCAGGCTCAACTTTTATATTTTTAGCTTTTTCTTTTAGATCATCCCAGGAGGGAAAATGAACGGTATTTAAACCATCAAAGGTAATTTTTTGAATTTTATTTAAAAAAGCTTCGAGCTTATCGTGCATGGATGCTATACTCATAGTTATTGTATTATAGAAGATAAATTATACATCATTATTTATGATGAACAATAAAAAATTTACAGAACCCCCTTTTACTGGAGAATATGATTCTTTTTTTGAAGCGGGTACTTATGTTTGTCGTCAATGTAACTCTCCACTATATAAATCAGAAACTAAATTTCATTCTGGTTGCGGCTGGCCAAGTTTTGATGATGAAATTAAGGGAGCGGTCAAAAAAATTTCCGATCCAGATGGAGAGCGGGTGGAAATTGTTTGTAATAATTGTGACGGGCACTTGGGGCATGTTTTTACAGGTGAGCAGTTTACGGAAAAAAATACCCGTCATTGCGTTAACTCAATTTCTTTAAAATTTATCCCAAGATAAACACTCATTGCTTGTGATATAATGTGATTCATTAATCCACCGATTCTTGATGGTGGTTTTTTTTATATTATGGAAATTAGAAACGTTGTAATTATAGCCCACGTTGATCATGGTAAAACAACATTAGTTGACGCCATTCTTAAACAGACGCATACCTTTCGTGATAACCAAAAAGAAATGGGGGAAACCTTAATTATGGACTCCAACGATCTAGAGCGGGAAAAAGGAATTACAATTCTAGCCAAAAATACAGCTGTTTTTTATAAAGACACCAAGATTAATATCGTTGATACTCCAGGTCATGCCGACTTCGGCGGAGAAGTAGAGAGGGTTATCAATATGGCATCTGGTGCAATTTTGTTAGTCGATGCCGCTGAAGGTCCTCTTCCTCAAACCAAATTTGTTCTAAAAAAAGCCATTGAGGCCAAGCTTAAGTTGATATTAATTATTAATAAAATTGATAAAAAAGATGCTAGACCAAAAGAAGTTTTAGCTCAAGTTGAAGATCTGATTTTGGAGTTGGCACTTGACGAATCATTTTTACACTTCAAAACTCTTTATGCAGTCGGACGTGATGGAAAAGCCTTCTACGAACTTCCAGAGAAATACGATCCCGAGAGCAAAGATAACCTTGTTCCTTTATTTGAAACTATAATCTCAGAGATTGAAAATAGTGCCACCGACGACGATAAGCCTTTCCAAATGCTAATCTCAACTTTGGATTACGATAATTATGTTGGCAAGCTTTGTATCGGAGAAGTTTCGCAGGGTATATTAAAAAAAGATCAGCCAATTGTCCTAGTTCAAGACGATAAGGTTATTGGTCAGTATCGAGCTCAAAAATTATATACCTTTGAAGGTTTGCAAAAAAAAGAAGTTAATTGGGTGGCCAGCGGAGATATTGTTGCGATAGCCGGCATTCCTCAATTAAATATCGGTCAAACTATCTGTGACCCCTCAAGCCCTATTAGTCTTCCCTCAATTAAAGTCGAAGATCCGACGATTAAAATCACAATTGGCCCAAACACGAGTCCTTTATCTGGAAGAGAGGGAAAATACTGTACTTCACGCCAAATCAAAGAGCGACTCGAAAAAGAAAAACAAACAAATCTTGGATTAAAAATAGAAGAAGATCCAGAAGGAGTTAATTATGTAGTCTATGGACGAGGAGAATTACATTTAGCGATCTTAATTGAAACGATGAGGCGGGAAGGGTATGAGCTTCAAGTTTCAAAACCACAGGTTATTTACAAAAAAATTGATGGAGTAATTAATGAACCATACGAAGAGGTGACAATAGATGTGGATAAAGAGTACATGGGTTTAGTTACTGAAGAATTTGGAAAAAGAAAGGGAGAGATGCTTGACATGGTGACAACTGGTAGTACTACTAGACTAATATATAAAATCTCAGATTATAACTTGTTGGGAGTAAGAAGTTCGCTACTTACAAAAACCAGAGGAACAGCAATTCTTAGTGCTTATTTTTTAGGTTATTTTCCAAAAGGACAAAAAATGGAATCAACAAGAAACGGCGCTTTAATTGCGACTAAACCTGGTATAACAGTAACTTATGGTTTGGTAAAAAGTCAAAATAGGGGAACTCTTTTTGTTGGGATTGGAGTCGAAGTTTATGAAGGAATGGTTGTTGGTTTATCTAGCAGGGAAATGGATATCGACGTTAATGTCACCAAAGAAAAACAGTTAACAAATAATCGTTCGTCTGGAGAGGGAGTTTCGGAACCTTTGATTCCAGCAACACCTTTATCTCTTGAACAATCGCTTGATTTTATCAATGATGATGAAATGCTTGAAGTCACACCTCTAAATATTCGAATTCGAAAAACTCATCTTTTACCATCTAAACGTAGGGTTGAAGGCCGCCGCGCCGACAGCATTTCTGAATAAAAAACTGCATAAAAAAACACTATCCTTCATAATAAATTTTCATCTACTATTTCCGGATAGTGTTAATTTTTTAGTGAATTAATAGCTTCTTCGATCATCTCGAAATCCGCCACCTCCACCTCCTCCTCGGTTAAAACCGCCTCCACCTGGTCGCCTCTCTTCTCGAGGTCGAGCAACGTTAACGACGATTTTTCTACCTTCGACTTCTTTTTCATGCATCTGTTGAGTAGCAGCAGCGGCTGCTTCTTCAGTTGCGAATGTGACGAAACCAAAACCTTTTGATCGTCCAGACATTCTATCTGTGATGATGACGGCTTCAGTAACTTCGCCAAATTGTGTGAATAATTCTTTTAAAGTATCGTTAGTCATTGTCCAAGGAAGATTTCCTACGTACAATTTTTTAGTATCCATTTATGTTTTTCACCTCCTTTTGATTAAATATGAATGTTATCCAGAAGTTTACAAACTGAATCGGATTCCAACCGCAGTTTTTCTACCATACTGAATTAACTTCAATAAGTATATCATAAATAACCCTTTTATGACTGTCAAATGGATTTTATTTATGAAAGTATCTTTCCCAGATCTTTTTGAAAAAAGGCAAAGTAAGCGTTGAAAGAAGAAATCCAATAGAAGGAACTATCGCATTTAACCAAGGTTTATCAATATTAATTGCTTGTAAATAAAAACCAATACCCAGATATGTAAAAGTCATTAATAATATTTTTCTAGCCCAACTAGTTTCCCATGCTTTATCAATCTCAACTTTTTTATTTCTATTTTTTATTGCCAAAATTTCTTTTTCCAAGTCGTTGATAGAGGTCATATATTAAAAATTATACAAAATATTTCGATTAAAAAGGCCTTATACAACTGCGTCAATTGGATGAAGCTGGATAAATTTTAGGAAAAATTTGAACGGAAGTTTCCCCATAAAAATGAGCCAACGAGGAAAAAAATCAATAAGCCGAACAGGAGAATAACCATTATTCGACTAACTTTTTTTTCAAAAAACTCGCTTAATCGCACCAAGATGACAAAAAAAGTAAAAGAAAAAGCGATAATACTTGCTGGGGGTAGGTAAGGACGAACTAGTGTAGAGGAGCCTCCTTTACTATACCAACTTATCCAACTAGAATATTTCAGTAAAAAAATATGTAAAAAAGCCAATATCCCAGCGATTCTTACTCCCCAGTTTTGTACTAACCACCATTTTCTGCGATCAAGATTATTAATTATTTTTTCAAAAGAAAGAATAAAAAGATAAGCAAAAATAAAAAGAGAGATTAAGCCAAAAATAAAAGTCAATAAGTGATTCATAAAATAGGTAGAAGAAAACCTATCGGAAAGAAAGAAAAAGGAAATTACCCCATGAGCTAAAGCCAACAAAAAAGCAATGATTCCAAGCTCTTTTCGATAAATTATCCAGGAATCAAAACGGTCATAGAGCCGGCTTAATGGACCAATAAGTAGTACAACTGCTAAGATGATTAGAGAAGCGTCAGCTGAGGCTTGATTAATAATGTTGAGATCAAAGGAGCCGCGACGCAGAAACAAGTAGCCAGACAATAATATAAATGAAATAAAACCGTAGACAGCGGCGACGAGGTATTGTCTAACCTGTTCCTTATTCATAGAAAAATTATACAGATTATTTTAAGATAAATCTTTCTTGTAAGATATGGGGTTATTTTTTTTCAAAAATAGTAGATAAATAATTAGAAAATATACTCCCATAATAGCCAGTTTGGCAAAGCTGAATTCGCGATCAATTCCAAAAAAGCTTTTCATCATGTGGCCAATAAGTGTACTTTTATGTGGCAAAAAATTTAAAGGAAAAGACATAATTTTTGTCAGATCAATATCAAGGCCATGTTCGAGTAATTCTGTGATACCGTTTTGTACTAAAGCTGCTCCTAAGATAACTATCATGTATTCGGTGTATTTAAACAATTTTCCAATAGAAAATTTTACGTAGGCAAAAAAAGTCATTATTCCAATAATTGACGCAGAAGCAAAACCCAACATCAGGCCAATAAAATTTTGTATAAAAACTGAGAAGAGAGAAGTGCTGGCGGTAAAGAGAGCAATCTCAAATCCTTCTCTGACGACTAAGAAAGTAATTGTTGAAAATAAAGAAAAATCAAAAACTCTTTCCTGTAATTTTTGATGGGCTTTGATAAGAGTACCGGCTCGACTCTTATGAATAACATTATGTAAAGAAAAAACAACGTAAGCAATAAATACGCCGGAAAAAATCATCAGATAACCTTCAAGTAATTCAGCGTTTTTCTCAGTTAAGATTCCGTGAACTTGATTAGCAAAAAAATAAGTACCAGTTGCAAGTAGTAAGGAAAAAATAACACCAATTGCGGCCGCCAGACCAATTTCAAGCTCTTTTTTAAGATTTAATTTTTTTGAGATACCTAAAAAAACTCCAATAATCAAAAATGCTTCAAGAAATTCCCGAAAGGAAATTACGGCTGTAGTCATCATAATCGAACTAATACTTAATTGGTAATAGTAACATTATAATGTAATATTTTTTTTTATCAATATCTCTTTTTTTGCTTTAGTTAATTTTTTAATTTCAAACTCTCTTTTTAATACTTCATTGATTGTTTTATATTTTTCAAAATAAACTAACTTCACTGGTTTTCTGACGCGAGTGTATTTAGATTTTGAACTGTCACCGTTGTGTTCTTCAATTCGTCTTTCCAGATCCTTAGTCTGTCCACAATAGAGAGAATTATCAGAACAACGGAGAAGATAAATATAGTACATGCTTTTTATGTTAACATTAATTTAATGTTTAAATCTTATAATATAAAAATTAAAAAAATATTATCAGAAAAAGATCTTAGCACCGATTGGAGGAGTGTTCTGGAGGATCATAGGGAAATGATTGAAAAAATTCAACACGAAAGACTCATTCATTTATTGGTAACAATTTTTGTTGGGAGTGTTATGTCAGCCTCTTCATTTATTACGATAATAACAAGAAAACCAGATCTTCTAATCTTTTGCGTTCCTCTCTTGTTTCTTTTTTTGGCTTATTTATTTCATTATCGATTTTTAGAAAATACTACACAAAATTGGTACGTGTTTGAGGATGATATTAAAAAACTTTTTAATGAAAAAAATTAGAACGTATGAAAAAATATTTAATGATGTTTCTAATTTTGGTTCCAGTTTTTGTTGGAGCTATATATATTGATGCGAATAAAAATAAACAGACAAAAATTACAGAGAAAAAAGTCACTCCTAACGCAGATCAAAAGATAATCAAACCCAATGCTTCACCTATAAGCATAGATTATCTTAGATCTTTAAACATTGTTTCAGAAAAAGTAAAAATTGAAGAGGAATTGGCCGACGGCAGTAATTATAAAAGATATATTGCCAGTTATTTAAGCGAAGGTAATAAAGTCTATGGATTATTAACTGTGCCAATAGATAATGAATCAACAAAAGGTTTTCCCGCCATTATTTTTAATCATGGATATATTCCGTCGACTCAATATCAAACCACCGAAGGATATGTTTCTTATGTAGACTACTTGGCTAGAAATGGTTTTGTTGTCTTTAAAATAGATTTTCGTGGAAATGGTAGGTCAGAGGGGGATCCATCCGGATCATATTTTTCTTCGGCTTACACAATAGATATAATCAGCGCCTTAAAAAGTCTACAAAAATTTGAAAAAGTGGACCCAAAAAGAATTGGTATCTGGGGTCATAGTATGGCGGGGAATGCAGTACTCCGAGCCATGCTGGTTTCATAAGAAATAAAAGCAGGAGTTATTTGGGCTGGAGCCGTCTATAGTTATGAAGATTTTGTAAAGTATAAAATTAGCGATAATAGTTATGTTCATAGACCTTTTGAGGGGAAGGAAGGGGATTCACAAAAAAATAGGGAAACGTCATCAGAAATACAAAATATTAGATCAAATCCCCAGGCAATAGATTTTAACAATGATTTTTGGACTTCAATTTCTCTAACAAAGAATATTAAGTATTTATCAAACCCTTTACAGATTAATCATTCGACCAGCGATCCTGTGGTCAACATTGGCTATTCAAAAGATTTAGTAAAGGTTTTAAAGGATAATTCAAAAGTCTATGAGTTTTATGAATATGAAGGTGGCGGACATAATATTACTTCTCCATATTTTGAACAGGCCATGGAAAGAACGGTTAATTTTTTCAAAAAAAATCTATAATTTAAAGAAATACTATTTCTTCTCTTTGCAAGAAAATAAAAACTACTTAATTGTTGGTGGAGGAGAAATGTTTGATGGTAAAGATGGTGGATTCTTCAATAGCTCTTGAGCTTGACTTTCAGAAACTGGAGCAGAAGCAGGTATAATGGCGATCTTCTTAGCCGTTATTCCATCGGTATTTAGATATACGGTTACTGACATGTTAACCTGCAAATCAGCAGTTGAAAGCAATATTGTTGGCACTGGACTTGGCCGAGATCTAGTTGGTTGGGAGGACGATGATAATTGAAAAATTTCCGTTGATGGATTAATATTTATTTTATATGTTTTTGCTTCCAAAGGTTGACCAGCTGGTAAAGCTCCAGTGGATGGTTTGACATGCATATTCGTTAACAAATCTCCCAAAGTTACTCCTCCTTACTTGTTCATTTAGTACGTGATTTTTGCCGACTACTTTTACTT
>CAYIMI010000024.1:0-8629 GCA_964364445.1 uncultured Gammaproteobacteria bacterium | reverse complement strand
TCTCCCTCGACCGTAATCACATCATCCTTCATAAAGTCTATATTTTAACATAAAATAATTATATATTCATGTCAAAATTATTGGCCCTTCGTCTGTGATAGCTATTGTATGCTCAAAGCAAGCCGATAGGCTCCTATCTTCAGTAATTATCGACCAATTATCTTCTTCATAGATCATCGAATCTGTCCCCATTGCATAAATAATCTCAATCGCGATTACCAATCCCTTTTTTATCAAAAGTGATTTATTGATCGGCCGGTCTACAAAACCGAAAATGTATGGATCTTCATGTAATTTCTTTCCAATTCCATGACCGGTCAATTCTTTTATAATAAAATACCCATTACCTTTGATCGCTTTTTCTATCACTTCAGAGATTTGCCCAAGTCTATTTCCTATTTTGGCTTGTCTAATTGCCTGATACAGAGTCTCCTCACCAATTTTTAAAAATTTGTTGATCTTTTGGTCCTTACTTTCTCCTCCGACCACTTTGGTAATCGCATAATCGGTATGCAAACCTTTATAGAGCATTCCTATATCCAACGTCAAAACGTCACCATTTTTTAAGATCCTCTGACTGGGTTTGGTATGAACTATCTGCTCGTTTATTGGCGTACAGGTACTGAATAAATATCCGGAAACGGTTTTGAAAGAGGATTTCCCTCCCTGCATCTTTATTAACTGCTCGGCTCTGTCATCTATCTCTTTAGTAGTGATACCAACCTTAATTAATGGTAACAAATCTGCAATAACCGCCTTCAATCTTTTTCCGCCCTCGGCCATTACTGCAATTTCCTGGCTCGATTTTAAATGAACCATTTATGAAAAGTAAATTGTACGATATGTTAATTCCAATTTGTCATAAAATTCTTCTAAAGAATAGTTGTTTTTTATGACAAAGTCAGCATAAGCAATAGTTGGACCCATGTTAATTCCAACTATCTCATTAATATCTCTTTCTTCACCATAATGTTCTGATCTATTATTTCTTTTTGAAATTCTTTTGTATCGAAGATGCTTATCAGTATAAATACAAAGTATCGTTAATTTAACTTCGGAAAATTCTTTTTTTAAGTATAAATATTCCTCCCAAGATCGCATTCCTTCTACAACGATTATTGAATTATTTTTTAATGCATCTTCAATTTTTTCTTTGTTCAAAAAAGCCAAAGCTTCTTTTCCGTATTTATTTCTTATCTCTTCTCTTACAATTTTATGATTTTCTTCATTATGAGGTAAGTTTTTTTTATTAATAATATCGTTGATAATTTTTCCAAACGAAATCGTAGGTAAGTTTTTTTTCTGAAAATAATTTGCCGCATCAGTTTTTCCCGCTCCCGGTAAACCAGCTAAGGCAATAATTGTCTTTTGTTTTCTTTTCCAATTTGTTATTTGATTTTTAATAAGCTGTTTACCTAAACCTTTAAGAATTTCCTCATTTACTTCTTCAATTTTCATTGTTCCGTCAATGTCCACCAACTTACCCTCTTTTCTGTAGTGTTCAATCACCGGCTCAGTATATTTATAAAATAAAGTAATTCTTTTTTTTAAGGCGGGTAGCGTTTCATCACTTCGAGTATTATCGTCTCGATGAAATAATCTCCAAATTGCTTCTTTTTGAGAGATATCGAGATAGATTATCTTGTCAACATTATTTTGAAATTCTTTTACCTGTTCTAAGGTTCTAGGAAATCCATCCAAAATATATCCCTTTTTATATTCTGGTCTTGATAAATATGAATTGACTATTTCTATAGTTTTTTCATCTGGAACAAGAAGACCTGAGTTGACCGTTTCTTTTATATAACGTCCTAATTGCGTTTTTTCTTTGGCAATTTGTCTAAAAATATGACCAGTTGAAAGATAGGGTACTTTTAGCTGTTTTGATAATAAATTACCTTGAGTTGATTTACCTGATCCCTGGATGCCAATCAGAACTAATTTCATATGATTTTTAATCCAATTTCTTAGTTTCCTTATGTGCCGTATGTTTTCGACATTTTTGACAAAATTTATTTAGCTTTAAACTACCGGTTGTATTGACTTTGTTTTTTTCAACCACGTAATTAACTGACTGACACACTTCGCAAACTAAGCCGACGTCTATTCTTGAGCCTTTTTTAGCCATTTTTTATTTTATTAAATTTATAACAACTCTGTACGGAACAAAAATCTTTGTTCCCTACTTCACAAACCTATCGTAATTTCTCATTACCAATTGGGATTCAACTTTTTTGAATGTTTCGAGTATTACTGAAACAACGATTAAAATACCAGTTCCACCAATTACCAAATTTGTCATACCTGTTATTTTAGAAACTAGAACTGGCATGACGGCAATGACACCTAAAAATACGGCTCCAACCGTTGTAATTCTATATAGAATTCTTTGTAAATATTCTTTGGTGGCAATGCCTGGGCGAATTCCAGGAATGAACCCGCCTTGTTTTTGAATTTCTTCAGAAATTTTTTGTGGATTAAAAACGATGATCGTATAAAAAAATGTAAAACCGACCACCAGAAAAAAATAGAAAAAATTGTAGAAAAATCCTGTTGGAGAAAAAACCGTTGAAAGAAATGTCCCCACGCTAGCTAAAGCGGGATTTTTTACATATTTCAAAAAGTTACCGATCAATTGTGGAAAGAGGACAAAGGAAACTGCAAATATAATTGGGATAACGCCCGCTTGATTTAATTTTAAAGGTAGAAAATTAGTTGCCCCCTGATACATACGGTTTCCTTTAATTCTCTTTGCATAGAGAACAGGAATCCTTCTCGTTGCCTCGTTAATAAAAACAATGGCTGCAATAACAAACAAGGAAAGGGCCAAAAAAATAATTATATTAAAGACAATCTCTTGATTAAATACCGTTGCCGTACGACCAAGTAGCACATGAAGCCGGCCAACGATTCCTACAAAAATCAATAATGATATTCCATTTCCTAACCCGAATTCTGAGATTAACTCACCAAACCAAACTAATATAAATGTTCCGGCAACCATAGTCACAATAAATGAAAAAAACTCGAGGGGACTCAAAATTCCGATTACTTTCTGATTTTTAAGGAGCATAAATATACCAATTGCTTGAACTATCGTTAATGGAACTGTCAATATTCGCGTATATTGATTTATTTTAGCTCTTCCATACTCTCCTTCTTTTGATAACTTCTCTAGGTGAGGAATCATCATCGTTAACATTTGTATGACTATTGAAGCGTTGATATAAGGGTTTAAACCTAAAGCCATAACAGAAAAGTTAATAAGTGTGCCACCGGAAAATATATCAAGTAATGAGAGAAATTGATTTTGTGAAAATAAAGCTCGAAGTTTTACTAAGTTAATCGTAGGTACTGGTAAAAATGCGAAAAATCTAAATGCTAAAAAAATAAATAAAGTAAATAAAAGCTTTCTTTTCAACTCAGGATCCTTGAGAAGAATGTTGATTTTTTCGATTATTTTTTTAATCATTTTTCAGAGTTCAATCTTACCGCCGAGTTTTTCGACAGCTTCCTTAACTTTTTTTGATACGGACAGTTTTATAATCAACTTTTTTTTCAACTGACCATTAGCTAAGATCTTTATCGGTAAATTCTCTTTTCCATTAGTTATAATATTTTCTTTTATCAATAGTTCTTTATCAACTACAGAGTTATCTGGTAGTTTATTTAGCATTTCCAAATCTACTATGAAGGCTTTTTCTTTGATGGAATTGTTTTTTCCTTTACCACGAAGAAGTGGAAATTTCTTAACAATTCTTCCTTGACCACCTTCAAAATGAAGAGGGATACTTTCTCGGGCTTTTTGATGCCTGGTTGTACCTCTCCCTGACTTAGACCCTTTTCCACTACCCAAACCTCGTCCAAGTCGCTTTTTCTTTTTAACATTTACTTTTGGCAGATTGGATAAAAAATTATTCATATTTTAATTAAAATTTTGTACGTAATAAACTTAAAGCTTTCATTACTGCATAAGTGTTAACGATTTGATTCCTGGAACCAATTATTTTTCCTGAGGCATTCTCTACTCCGGCCAAATCCAAGATTACACGAGTGACACTACCTACTTTTAGACCTGTTCCTTCTGGAGCTGGTTTTAATAGTATTCTTGCCGCCTTAAATTTTACCCTAACCTCATGAGGAATGGTTTTATTTCTCATTGGTACTGTAATCATGTGCTTTTTTGCATAACTAATCGCCTTTTGAATTGCTGGAGGGACTTCAAGCGATCGCCCAAGTCCAATTCCAACTTTACCTTTCTTGTTCCCTACAACAACTAAAGCAGAAAAAGTCACATAATTACCACCGGTCGTTTTTTTAGAAACTCTTCTAATCTTAACGACTTTTTCCTGAAATTCTTTGTTTTCTTGTCTGTATTGCATTTTATTTAGTAATTAAAAATTAGTAATTAAATCTTCAATCCGCCTTCTCTTAATCCTTCCGCTATTGCCTTGACCCTACCATTATATGCATAACTCCCTCGGTCAAATACTCCAACTAATATTTTTTTTCCAATAAGTTTTTTTGCTAGTCCAATACCAATTTTTTTAGAATCTTCATTTTTTTTACCTTTTTTAAATCCAGCTTCTTTTTTGAGATCAGAATTAGAAAAAGATAAAATTGTTTTTCTTGCCACATCATCAACGGCTTGAGCATAGATATATTTACTCGATCGAAAGACAGATATCCTTGGTCTATCGCTCGTACCGTGTATATTGGAACTAACTCTTCTTTTTCTCCTTAATTTGCGATCTAAGTTTATACTTGTCATATTTTTTAGGCTGCGGCTCCGGCGGCCTTGGCTTTTTTACCCGGTTTAATTCTTAATTTCTCTCCTAAATATTTTATTCCTTTTCCTTTATAGACATCAGGTTTTCTGATCATCTTTATTTGATAAGATACCTGTCCGACTAGTTGTTTGTCGTGTCCTGCAACAGTTACTTTGTTATTTCCTTCAACCTGATATTTTATTCCCGGTTGTTTTTTAAAAGTTACTAAATGAGAATATCCAATTTTAAAAACCAGATCTTCTCCTTGTAATTTTACTGTATAACCTGTTCCCACTACCTCTAATTTTTTCTCCCAAGGTTTTTCGACTCCTGATATCGCATTGCTAATTAACTGTCGATACAAACCATGTAATGATCTAACTTTTTTATCATTATTATTTCTTTTAATAGTAAGGTTCTTTTCATCTTTTACTAAGGTTAGTTCTTTGGGCACATCAAAAACCATTTCCCCTTGTGGGCCCTTGATGATAACTTTATTATTATCAATGTTTACACTTACTGTACTTGATAAAACTATTTCTTTTTCTCCTATTTTTGACATATATTTACCAAAAACTAAATAACAATTCTCCGCCTAACTTTGCTTTTTTTGCTTCACGATCTGTCATAATACCTTTTGAGGTGGAAAGGATTGAATATCCAAAACCACTCAACACCGGTTTTAAATTTTTATAAGATATATATAGTCTCATTCCCGGTTTTGAAAATATTTTAACATCGGTTATGGCTGGGTTACCTTCTTCATAACTTAGATTTATAATAATATTTTTCTTAATATCACCTTCGACTGTATATCCTTCAATAAATTTATAAGCCAATAACTTTTTCAAAATAGCTTCTTTATATTTTGAATGTGGCGACTCAATGGTTGCTTTTCTCGCCATATATCCATTTTTAATTCTAATAACCAAATCAATGATTGAATTTTCCATATTTTTATGTTGCTTCAACAACTTTCTTTGTAACTTTACCATGGCTTCTGAATGTTCGAGTGATCGAAAATTCTCCTAGGCGATGGCCTACCATGTTTTCGGTTATTGAAACTTCTATAAATTTTCTTCCGTTGTGAATCCCAAATTTATGTCCGACAAAATCAGGTGGAATCTGACAAGCACGAGACCAAGTTTTAATGGCTGTGTTATCATTAGTTTCCTTTTGCTTGAGAACTTTTTTCATTAATCGATCGTCAATGTATGGACCTTTTTTACTTGATCTACTCATAGTGAAATTTTTTTAACTCCGGGAATATCTCCCTGTAATGCTTTTTCTCTAAAACAAATTCTGCATAATCCAAATCTTCTCATATATCCTCTTGCCCTTCCACAAATTGAGCAACGATTATGAAATCGTACTTTAAACTTTTGTTTTTTCAAAAATTTAACTACACTCGACGTTTTTGCCATAATTATTTCGTAAATGGAATTCCTAACATCTCAAACAATTTTTTTCCTTTTTCTTTATTTTTAGCATTAGTGACCACGGTTACTTGTAAACCTCTTATTTTATCAATTTTATCGAAATCTATTTCTGGAAATATTATTTGTTCAGGAAAACCTAGATTAAGGTTGCCGTTCTGGTCTATATTATTTCCAGGAATACCTCGAAAATCCTTTAGTCTTGGGATGACTATTCTAATCAATTTTTCTAAAAATTGATACATCCTTTTTCCTCTCAAGGTTACTTTAACTCCAATTGCCAAACCTTTTCTAATCTTAAAAGCCGAAACAGATGTTCTCGCTAAAGTAATAACTGTTTTTTGTCCTGTAATTGTTGATATTTGCTCCTGTATTTTTTCGATGACATTTTTGTTAGTCACCGCTTCTCCTGCCCCAACATTTATGGCAATTTTAATTAATTTAGGCACAGCCATAACATTCTTAACACCTAATTCTTTCGTTAGTTTTGGTGCAACCTCCAGGCTGTAAAAATCTTTGAATGTCATATTGTTTATATCTTGCTATCGCATTTCTTGCAAATTCTAATCTTTTTGTTTTTTTCTACTTTAAAACCAATTCTAGTTATTTTTGCACATTTTGGACAAATAACCCCCAATTTTGAAACATTCATTGGTCTAGGAATTTCAACAATTCCACCTTGCGGCATTTTTTCATTCTTTTTGACATGTCTTTTATAAAGATTCAATCCAGTTGCCAAAACTTTATCAGAATTTTTGTAAACCTTTTCAACCACTCCGGTTTTACCCTTATCTTTACCTACTGTAATTTTTATTTTATCGCCTTTTTTAATTTTCATATTTTTAATAAATTTCTTCAGCTAAACTTGCAATCTTTGAAAAACCATTTTCTTTAACTTCTTTTCCTACAGGACCAAATATTCTTGTTCCTTTTGGATCTTTAACCTCTTTACTAGCAAGTAGAACACAGGCATTATCATCAAATCGTATATAACTACCATCTTTTCTTCTGACTTCTTTTCTTGTTCTGACGATAACTGCACTGTGGACTTCACCCTGTTTGACCAAACCGAAAGGTTGAGCTACTTTAACGGTAATATTTATTACTTCGCCCAAATAGGCAAATTTTCTATTTCCCATTTTAGACATGCCAATCATCGAAACCATTTTGGCTCCACTATTGTCTGCGACATTCAACATTGATCTTAATTGCAACATATTATTTGTTTATTTTTTCAATAACTTTAAAGTGTTTATCCTTTGAAATTGGTTTTGTTTCTTCAATCTTGACCAAATCACCCAATTGTAAATTTAATTCTTCATTATGAGCTTTAAATTTTTTGTGTCGAATTATAACTTTATGATAAACAGGGTGTCGAAACTTTCTCTCAACCAATATGACAACTGTTTTTGCCATTTTTGTCGAAACTACTTTTCCTATCAGTGTTTTTTTCATACTTCTTTTTTTTCTGACAATACTGTTAATAGAACTGCTAATTGTTTTCTTTTTTTTGCTAAACTATTTGAGTCTTTTGGAGGATTGCTCTTAAAAGACAACTGTAATTTAGAAATTTCTTCCCTCAATAAATTAGCTTCTTTTACTAATTCCTTAATTGTTTTTTCACTATATATTTTAGTAATTTTTCTCATATTTCTTTGCTTACAATTTTTGTTTTCACTGATATTTTAGATGCAACATCAGTCAATACTTTAATAGATTCTTCTTTTGATAATCCATCAATTTCAAATAAAATTCTTCCTGGTGTGACGCTGGCTACAAAATAGGCAACGTCGCCTTTTCCTGAACCCATCGTTACCTCTGGTGGCTTTTTAGTAAATGGTTTATCTGGAAATATCCTGAACCAATATTTACCACTTTTCCTTGTGCCTCTGGCAAAAATAACTCTGGCTGATTCAATTTCTCTATCTTTTATCCAAGCACTTTTCATTGCTTTTAAACCATAAAATCCAAAATTTAATCTATCACCTTTAACGGCAATTTTTCGGAATGTACCTCTAAATTGTTTTCGATATTTTTGCCTTTTTGGTGCTAACATATTTATTTTTTACATATCCAAACTTTTACTCCAACATATCCTGATCTTGTTAAGGCTGGATATCTGGCTAAATCTACATCTTCTCTAATGGTTGATGTTGGGACTGAGCCTAGGAAATATTTTTCGCGTCTTGAAATTTCTGCTCCTCCGACTCTTCCACCAAGTTGAATCTTGACTCCTTTGGCTCCGGCTTCCATTACCTTATTCATCGCATTGTGAACAGTGGAACGATGTGGAAAATTTTTTACTAGTTTTTCCGCAACTAGTTGAGCTACATAATAAGAATTCAAAAATGGTTGTTTTACCGGTTCAATCTTAATATCGATCTTTAATTCCTTGACTTTTTCACCTTTTTTTAAATTATCAAG
>CAYIMI010000023.1:0-8751 GCA_964364445.1 uncultured Gammaproteobacteria bacterium | reverse complement strand
TGATTTAAATATTGAAGTCGACGCCCATTGGCAAGAGATGTACTATTAATTCACCTTGCAAAATTGATTTAGGTTTTATATAATTTTCTTCTAATGAGGAAAAAGAATTTCTCAGTTAAAAGCACTACCCGCCCAGAGCGGGTTTTTTTAAAGGCCGAAGAAAAAACTGGCTTAAGAGATAAATGTGGAATTTTTGGAATTTATGGAAAAGGTGAAGACGTTGCCAGGATTAGTTTTTTTGGTTTATATAGTCTCCAACATCGAGGTCAAGAAGGTGCAGGTATTACCGTCACCGATGGTAAGAATCTAAAAAGTGTAAAGGGGTTAGGTCTTGTTTCAAATGTTTTTGATGAAGAAAAAATAAACTCTCTTAAAGGTTTTGCTGCTATCGCTCATACCCGCTATTCAACTACCGGAGGTAATAAACTTTGCAATGTTCAGCCAGTTGTTTTAGATATTAGAGAAGATAATTTCGCTTTGGCTCATAATGGAAATGTGATCAATGCCATGGATTTAGCTAGCCGACTTCCCCAAGGTACAAAATTAACCTCCACCAGTGATACGGAAATTATGGGTTGGGTAATTAAAAATTCTGAAGGTAAAAACTGGGAAGAAAAAATTCTTTCTTCTTTTGAAAAATTTCAAGGTGCATTCAGTATGATATCGTTAACAAAAAACAAATTAATTGTCTTTCGAGATACTTATGGTTTTAGACCATTGGTCCTTGGAAAACTAAACGGTTCTTATATAGTCTGCTCTGAAACTTGTGCGTTAGATACGGTTGGAGCAAAGTATATCCGCGATGTACTTCCGGGCGAAGTAGTTGTTATTGACGATAATGGTATAAAAAGTGTCGGTAAAGTTCGATCACCACAAAAAGCCTTCTGTCTATTTGAATATGTATATTTAGCTCGACCGGATAGCATTTTAAATAAACAGCTCGTTCATCAAGTTCGCCAAAGATCCGGAGAAATATTAGCCCATGAATCCCCAATTGGTGGCGATATGGTTGTGGCCGTTCCAGACTCGGGCACTTCGGCCGCAATCGGTTACTCAAAAGCTTCTGGAATTCCATACGGCGAAGTCCTTATTAAAAATAGGTATATTGGTCGAACATTTATTCAACCGGAGCAGCATATTCGCGAAATGGGTGTAAAGCTAAAATTTAATCCTTTAAAAGAAATTGTCAAAGGAAAAAGAATTATTATTGTTGACGATTCAATTGTCAGGGGGACAACTATGAAAAAAATAGTAAAAATGCTGAGAGATTGTGGGGTTAAAAAAGTTCATATTCGTGTTTGTTCTCCTCCTGTTACCGATCCTTGTTATTTTGGAATAGATACTCCAGACAAAAATAAATTAATTGCCTCTCATATGACAGTAAAAGAAATTGAAAAATTCATTGGCGCCGATTCGTTAGCTTATATAACTCTAGATGGATTAAAAAAAGCTACAAGATTAAAACCAAACAAACTTTGCACCTCATGTTTCACTGGAAAATACCCAATGCCTGTTGAAGGTGGATTCAGAAAAGATGTTTTTGAAAAAACAAATTAATAATGAGCGGAGCCGAACTATGAAAAAACTAGCTGTTTTAATTTCCGAAGCTGGAACAGGAACAAATCTTCAAGCAATCATTGATGCAATAAAAGATAAAAAAATAAAAGCAGAGATCGTTGTAGTTATCAGCAGTTCCGAAAATGCCTACGGCTTACAAATAGCAAAAAAAAATAATATTCCAACACAAGTTGTAAATAAAAATTATGATTTAGAAAAAATATTAAAAGATCATAAAGTTGACTTGGTTATTTTGGCAGGCTGGAAATTAATTATTCCCCTATCCTTAATCAATACTTTTAAAAACAAAGTCCTTAATCTCCATCCAGGACTTATTCCTGACTCAATGGATGGAATAGTTCAAAATCCTGATGGAACTAATGGACTATGGAATAAGGGAAAGTTGACTGACATTGCTATTAAAAACTTTTTAGAAAAAAAGGCCGCTTATGCCGGATCAACTGTCCATTTTTTATCTGAAGAGTTCGATTTTGGACCTGTTCTTGCTCGTTGTTTTGAAAAAATTTTACCCAATGACACAGTTGAAAACTTATATTCAAGATTAAAGAAAAAAGAAAATCAAATTTATGTTGAGTCATTAATAAAGCTTTGTAATTAATATGAATATATTAATAATTGGCTCGGGTGGACGAGAACATGCCTTGGGTTGGAAGATAAAACAGTCCCCATTGGTCACCAAAATCTATTTTGCTCCCGGTAATCCTGGGACAAAAGAAATCGGAGAAAATATTAATATTGACGCAATGGATTTTAAAAGATTAGTTAAGTTTTCCAAAGATAAAAATATTGATCTGACGATAGTTGGACCGGAAACGCCTCTTGTCTTAGGAATAGTCGACGTTTTCAAAAAAGAAAAACTTAAAATCTTTGGACCTTCAAAGAAAGCCGCTCAAATAGAAGGTTCAAAAACTTTTTCCAAAGAGTTGATGAAAAAATATAAAATCCCAACTGCCGAATATTTTGTCTTTAACGATTTTAATGAAGCAAAAAAATATTTACAAAAAGCAAAATATCCTCTCGTTATAAAAGCTGATGGTTTATGTATGGGAAAAGGCGTGGCTGTCTGCAAAAATAGAAAAGAGGCAGAAACATTTTTATCAGAGTTAATGATAGATAAAACTTTTGGAAAGTCTGCAGAAAAAATTATTATTGAAGAATGCTTGTTTGGTCAGGAAATTTCATTTATGGTAATAACTGACGGAAAAGATTTCCTCTCCTTTTCGTCTTCTCAGGATCATAAGAGACTAGTCGAAAACAATCAAGGTCCAAATACCGGCGGCATGGGCGCCTATACTCCAGTTCCATTTGTCGATAAAAAATTATTAAAACAAATTGAAAAAGAAATCGTTGCTCCAACTATTAAAGCCATGGCTAAAGAAGGTTGCCTTTATCAAGGAGTCCTCTATCCTGGTTTGATCTTAACAAAATCAGGTCCAAAAGTCTTAGAGTATAACTGTCGTTTCGGTGATCCGGAAACTGAACCTTTAATGATGAGTCTTGAATCAGATTTAATTGAAGTTGTTCTTGCCCAGCAAAAAAATAAATTAAAGAACAAAAAACTTGTTTTTAAAAAGGGATTTTCTGTTGGTGTAGTTCTTGCGTCTGCCGGTTATCCAGATGATTATAAAAAGGGAGATCAAATTTATGGAATCGATAAAGTAAAGGATGAGAATGTTCAGATTTTTCATGCTGGCACTAAAGAATTAGATAAAAAGATTATCACTAATGGTGGGCGAGTTTTGTTAGTGGTTGCTTATGAAAAAACATTAGATGAAGCTATCAAAAAAGCCTATCAACAGATTGGAAAAAAAGGGGTCTATTTTAAAGGCATGCAGTTTAGAAAAGATATTGGTAAAAATGGATTAATATTTGGTGATAAATATGATTAATAGAATTGAAATAGTCACAACTGTTTTCGATTCAAGAGCGGAACTGCGTAAAAAAAATAAAAAAATAAAATCTATTACATTGATTGATGCTTACACCATTGAAAAAAAATTATCAGCGGCTGACCTTAATAGAATCGGATCTGCTATTTCCAATCCAGTCACTCAGAAATTTTTTATAAGAAATAATAAAAATAAATTATTAAGAAATATTAAATTTGACCATGCAATTGAAATTGGATTTTTACCTGGCGTCACTGACAATATTGGTCACACTGCTAAACAATTAATTGAGGATCTTCTAAAGGTTAAGTTTATAAACGACGAAAATGTTTATAGTTCTCAGATAACCTTAATTACCGGTAATTTAAATAAAGAAGAAATTCAACAAATTGCCAATAGCCTACATAATCCCCTAATCCAACGTAGTCACTTTGGAATCAATCTTATTATTCCAAAAGTAAAATTGCTGAAAAAACCATCCGTAACTCAGATCGATTTGGAGTTACCTGAAAATGAATTGATTAAGATTGGAAAATCTGGAATAGCTAATCCTGATGGAACTAGAAGAGGTCCCCTAGCTTTGGACTTACTTTTTATGAAAACCATTCGTGATTATTTCCGAAAAAAGAAAAGAAAGCCGACTGATATTGAGTTGGAGTCACTCGCTCAAACTTGGTCTGAACATTGTAAACATACAATCTTTGCCAATCCAATTGATGAAGTAAAAGATGGACTATTTGATTATTATATTAAAAGAGCTACTGTTGAGATTAGAAAGAAAAACGATTTTTGTGTTTCTGTTTTCAATGATAATTCCGGCGCTATTAAATTTGATGAAAAATATTTGATCACTCATAAAGTCGAGACTCACAATAGCCCTTCTGCCTTGGATCCATTTGGTGGATCTGTGACAGGAATCGTCGGCGTTAATAGAGATACTATTGGATTTGGTTTAGGAGCAAAACCAGTTGCCAACTATTATGGTTTTTGTTTTGCCGATCCGAGAATTGATAAACAATTATATAAGGGGAAAAAATTTACCCAACCAATGTTATCTTCAAAAAGAATAATGACTGGGGTAATTGATGGAGTTAATGCTGGTGGAAATCAATCCGGCATTCCAACCCCGCAAGGATTTATAAATTTTGATGAAAGATTCAGAGGAAAACCACTGGTATTTGTTGGAACAATTGGATTGATACCTAAAAAAGTGGGAGGAAAATTATCCCATGTAAAAAAGGCATTACAGGGTGATTATGTGGTTATGCTTGGAGGTCGAGTCGGTAAAGATGGAATCCATGGAGCAACTTTTTCCTCTGAAGCAATGGACTCGGGCAGTCCGGCAACTGCAGTTCAGATCGGTGATCCAATTACCCAAAAAAAACTGAGCGATGCGATTACTAAAGAAGCTCGAGACATGCTACTTTATAACAGTATTACAGATAATGGTGCTGGTGGCCTTTCCTGTTCGGTGGCTGAAATGGCTAAAGAATCAGACGGCGTTAAAATTGAATTGGAAAAAATCCCTCTTAAATATCCAGGTCTTGAACCGTGGGAAATTTGGATTTCAGAATCTCAGGAAAGAATGACCTTGGCAGTTCCAAAAGAAAACTGGAGAAAGTTTAAAAACCTTATGGATAGTCGTGAGGTGGAAGCAACTATTATTGGAAATTTTACCAATTCTGGAAAATGTTTAGTTTCATATAACGAAAAATTAATTATGGATATTGACATGGATTTTCTTCACGATGGACTTCCAAAAAAACTTTTAAGATCAACCTATAATCCAGAAAAACATAAAGAACCTATCATTAAACAAGAAAAAAATGCTGACTCAACACTACTAACCATGCTTGCCAGATTAAATGTAACCAGCTATTCATTTATCAGCCAGCAATATGATTATGTCGTTCAAGCCAATTCAGTTCTCCCCCCGCTTCAAGGACGAGGAAGGGTTAATGCTGACACGTCAGTGATTCGGCCGGTTTTAGATTCCAAAAAGGGAGTGATTATGTCCCAGGGACTTTATCCTTCTTATAGCGATATTGATACTTACCATATGGCGGCATCTTCTATTGATACTGCTATCAGGAATGCCGTTGCCGCCGGAGCCGATCCTGATTACTTGGCAATTTTGGATAATTTTTGTTGGTGTTCTTCCAATGACCCTGAACGACTTGGGTCTTTAAAAAAAGCTGCTCAAGCTTGTTATGATTATGCAGTTGCTTACGGGACTCCATATATTTCCGGAAAAGATAGTATGTTTAATGATTTTAAGGGTTATAACGAAAAGGGGAAACCAATCAGTATCTCTATCCCTCCAACCTTACTGATTTCTTCTATTGGAATTATTAAAGATATTAATAAAGTTGTATCTCTAGACTTGAAACAAGCTAATGATTTAATTTATATTCTTGGAGAAACAAGAGACGAGTTGGGTGGCTCTGAATATTTTAGTTTGTATAAATCGATTGGAAACAATGTTCCAAAAGTTGATGCTAAAAAAAATAAAAAACTATATGATTTATTTTTTAAAGCCATCCAAAATAATTTAATTGCATCAAGTATCAGTATTGGCCGAGGTGGTATTGGAGTTGCCCTAGCAAAAACCTCAATAGGCGGAAAACTTGGAGTTCAAATTAAGTTGAAAAATATTTCTGGAAATGTTTATCGAGATGATTATAGATTATATTCTGAATCACAAGGAAGAATTATTGTCAGTATTGACCCAAAAAATAAAAATAAATTTGAGAATAATTTTAAAAATACTCCCTTTGCTTTGATAGGAAAAGTTACGGATGATAAAAAATTTATAGTTGATGGATTAAAAAATAAAAATATTATTAATTTAAATGTCGACGACTTGGAAAAGTCATACAAGTCGACGTTTAAGGATTATTAAAAACAGGTGTCATTCCCGCGGAGGCGGGAATCCAGACTAAAATAATACTATGAAAAATCTAGAAGAAAACAGTAAGAAAGAATTCAATAGTTGGGCAAAAACATATGATAATTTTTTTAATCATTTATTTTTTTCTTTTTCAAATAAAAAGGTCGTCAATTTGATTAATTTCAATAAAAATTCTTCTATTCTTGACGTTGGATCAGGGACAGGAATTCTTATTGAACAGCTTGTTTCAAATAAAAATTTAAGAATATATGGATTAGATTTATCTCCAGAAATGGTTAGAATATCTAAAGAAAAATTTAAAAAAAATAAAAATGTCACTATTGCTCTCGGGTCAGCCGTAAAAATGCCATTCAAAAACAATTCGTTTGATTATGTAACCTGTTCACATTCTTTTCATCATCACCCAAGTTCACTTCAATCTTTAAAAGAAATGTATAGAGTTTTAAAACATCATGGAAAAATAATTATTTTAGATGCGTCCAAGGATGGAATTGTTAGAAAATTATTTTGCAAAATAATTGATATTATTGAGGGTAAGGTCCTACATTATTCCAAAGACGAAATGAAGAATCTATTCAAAAAAGTTGGGCTTAATAAAATAAATCAGCAGAATTTTGGATTATTACATTTAATTACTACTGGAGAAAAAATATGAAAAAACCTAAAGTTTTAATATTTTCCGGGTATGGACTGAATTCTGAAGAAGAAACAAAGTTTGCTTTTGATATCTCTGGTGGTGCAGGAGAAATTGTTCACATAAACGACCTCATTTCTAAAAAAAAGAAATTAAGCGACTATCAAATCTTTGCTATCCCGGGCGGTTTTGCTTATGGCGACGATACCGGAGCTGGCAACGGCTATGCTAATCGACTAAGGAACCATCTATGGAAAGACATTCTTCAATTTATAAAAGATGGAAAAATGATAATCGGAATTTGTAATGGCTTTCAAGTATTAGTCAATCTAGGCCTGTTACCTGCTTTAAATCTAAAATATGGAGAACGAGAGTTAGGCTTAATGCCCAATGAAATTCCCAGATATACAGTACGATTTGTTGATCTTAAAGCAGAAAATAAAAAATCTCCTTGGTTAAAAAATATTAAATCTCTAACTATCCCTGTTTCCAATGGTGAAGGTAAGCTCTATGCTACTGAAAAAATCCTTAAAGAAATTAAAGAAAAAAATCTTGTTGCTTTTCGATACTATAAAGGCGAAATGTGTGATTATCTTAATTTACCGGCTAGTCCAAATGGGTCAATTGATGATATCGCCGGAATTACTGACCAAAGTGGAAGAATACTTGGACTTATGCCCCATCCGGAGCGAGCGATGTTTTTTACTCAACTACCTAACTGGCCGATATTAAAAGAAAAATATATTCGTGAAGGAAAAAAAGTACCGGAATTCGGACCGGGGTTACAAATTTTTAAAAATGGGGTAAACTATTTTAAGTAATGATAAATAATCAATATACTATTACAACTCTTGGTAGTCACTCGGCCCTTCAAATTTTAAAGGGTGCTCACGACGAAGGATTTAAAACTTTAGTTATCTCTCTCAATAAACAGATTTCTTTTTACCAAAGATTTCCTTTCATTGATGAAATTATTGGCGTTAATGCTTTCTCAGAATTTCCAGAAATTGAAAAAAAATTAAAAGATAAAAAAGTCTTTGTCATTCCTCACGGATCTTTTGTAGCCTATCTCGGCATGGAAGGTAATAAAAAAATGACCCTTCCTTACTTTGGCAATAAAAAAGTTCTTGACTTCGAGTTTGATCGAACAAAGCAAGGAGACTGGCTTAAACAATCAGGAATTAACACTCCAGAAGAATATAAAAATATTAAGGACGTTGAATTTCCAGCTATTATAAAATCTTTTGGAGCCGCCGGTGGAAAAGGTTATCATTTGGTCAATAGCAAATCGGAGTTGGAAGAAAAAATAAAACTTTTTAAAGAAAAACAATTTGTTATTCAACAATATGTTATTGGAGTCTCATTATATATTCATTACTTCTATTCTCCATTAACAAAAACTTTAGAAATCTTAAGTATGGATAGAAGATATGAAACCAATGTGGATGCTTTGGGGAGAATACCTTTCAATGTCGATCCAAGCTATGTTGTCGTTGGAAATAGCCCCCTCGTCCTTCGGGAATCAATGCTACCGGAAGCTTACTCAATGGGAGAAAAAGTTGTTAAAAAATCTCAAGAATTGATTAGTCCTCAAGGATTATTTGGACCTTTCTGTTTAGAAACAATTATCACTCCAGATCAGAAGTTTTATGTAATTGAAATTTCTGCTCGAATTGTAGCCGGAACTAATCTTTTTATTGAAGGTTCACCTTATGCTGATTTACTTTATAATGAACCGA
>CAYIMI010000022.1:3574-8778 GCA_964364445.1 uncultured Gammaproteobacteria bacterium | reverse complement strand
GCACTTTATGATTCAGGCAATCGTTTTAGATATTGATGGCGTAATCATCGGCAATAAAAAGGGTTTTAACTGGCCTCTTCCAAATGTTGAGGTGCTATCTACTCTAAAAAAACTATGTGAGGAAGGAATTGTAGTTAGTCTTTGTACTAGTAAAGGAACCTTCGCTGCTAAAGAAATTATAGAAAAAGCTCATTTAGACAATCTTCATATTGGCGATGGGGGAGCTGTAATCGTCGATTTTATAAAAAATAAAACTTTCGAAATCAATTTTATTGAAAAAGACTTTATAAAAAAACTCGTAATAGAATTTCAAAAAAATAACATTTATCTCGAGCTTTACAATTCCACCGGATACTTTATTGACAAAAAAACGGCCTCAAATAATTTGAGGTCCAAACACGCTAAAATTCTTTACCAGCAACCCAAAATAGTCGATAATCTATTAGATAAAGTTGACAATATTGAAATCGTAAAAATAATGCCTATTCCAAAAAATGAGAACGAAAAGAATATAGTCATTGATATTTTCCAATCGTTTAAAAAAGATCTAACACTACAGTGGGGAGTACACCCAACAGCACACCCAGCAGAATTTGGCGCAATAACTAAGAAAGGGATTTCAAAAGGAGAATCTGTTAAAAAGATTTTTAATTTTTATAAAATTCCTCTCAAAAATATTCTTGGAGTAGGGGATGGAATGACTGATTGGGGATTTATAAAATTATGCGGATATAAAGGAATAATGGGTAATTCAAGCGAAGAATTAAAAAAGGCTCTTAATCAAAAAGATAAAAATTCATTTACTGGAACAGGTGTTAATGAAAATGGTTTATTATCAATTTTTAAATATTTTAAGTTAATTTAAATTTCAGTCACTTTTTAGCTAAACTTGTTTGCAATGATACTTATGAACATAAAAAATGAATTAATTATTGGAATTCTTGGATCTGTTTTAATTATTTTTTTGACTATTTTTTACATTAGTCAATATTACAAATAAGAGTAATTAATATAAAATATATTATGATCAATTTATATGTATTATCAAGGAAGATTCACCGAATTTTGGTTTTGATTATTTCAGTTATTGGTTTACTTATGGCGGGAACTGGAATTCTGCTTAAATATACTTTTATAAGTGAGAGGCTAACTTTTATAGACTTGGGTTTAATTAGATTTCTGCACAATAATCTTAGTCCTTATTTTGCTATAGTTTTCTTTGCCATGTTTATAACAGGTCTTTTCATGTATTTATTTCCACTTTTACAAAAGAAGTAATAATTGTTTTATTTTTCCAAACTCTTCCATAAAATCATTGAAGCGTAGGTTTTATAGGGAGACCATTTCTTGGTTATTCTCTCAACCGTTCTGATACTTGGAAATTTTTTAAATCCATAAATTTTCTTTAAGCCTTTTCGAAGTCCCAGATCGCCATGGGAAAAAATATCGGGGCGACCAAGAGTGAACATAAGAAACATTTCCGCTGTCCAAGGACCTATACCTTTAACTTGAATTAATTGTTTTTTTACTTCTTCATCGGACAAGTTACTAAGATTATCTAAATGTAACTTTCCGTTAACAACAGCTTCAGCTAAATTCCTCAAGTATCTAGCTTTGGCGTTGGACATTCCTGCGGCTCTTAATTTTTCGTGTTTTGTATCAAATACTGCCTTTGGCGCCACTCCTTTGGGGTAAAGTGTTTTGAAACGTGCAAAGATTGCATCGGCCGCTTTTCCAGATAACTGCTGACCGGCGATTGCGTCACACAACGCCAGAAAATAATTTTTTGGATTTTCTGGTTTTAATATTTTAATGACAGTTATTTTTACTGCGAAGGAGTGAAGTAGGGGATCTTGCTTTTTAAAATGACTTAAGATTTTTTTATCCATGTTCTAAGTATAGCCAAACACAAATGTTATAATTTAGATCATGAAACTAAAATCCTTTTTTATTTTAATAATATTTTTTCTTCTTTCATTTTTTTTATTTAATAACAGCGTTTTTGCTCAAAATAGTCCACCGACACAAGAATCGCTTGAGGCAAGCATTGAAAAAATATTAGAAGAAAAACAGCCTTACCAAAAAATTGAGCTTCTCGTTACTAAAGGTTCTTTGAAAGATAAAAAAATTATTGTTGAAAATGGCGACCTTCCAGTTGCAAACTTACAGAAATATAAATTAGGGGATAAGGTGGTTGTTTCGTATAGTAAAGACTTCAAAGGTAATGATATGTTTTATATTTCTGACTTTGTCCGCCGTGATTCTTTAATATGGCTTTTTATTATCTTTATTATTCTTACAATATATATTGCCAAGTGGAGGGGATTAATGTCATTGATTGGAATGGCGATTTCATTTCTTATTATTTTTTTCTATATTCTGCCAAATATTTCTGCAGGCTTAGATCCAATTCAAATTGCAATTACAGGATCGCTTTTTATAATTCCAATTACATTTTATTTTTCTCATGGACTTAATAAAAAAACAACCGTCGCGATTGTTGGAACAATTATCGCCTTGATTATTACCGGTATCCTTGCCAGTATATTTGTTAATTTTGCAAAACTAACCGGCTTTGCCTCTGAAGAAGCCAGCTTCCTTGAAGTAGCCAAACCGGGGGCAATCAATATGAAAGGGTTACTTCTGGCCGGAATTATTATTGGGGTTCTCGGCGTGTTGGACGATATAACTATTTCCCAATCAGCAATTGTTTTTCAGTTAAAAGAAATAAATAATAAATTAAAATTTAGTGAACTTTATAGTAGGGCAATGAATATAGGGCAAGATCATATTTCTTCAATGGTCAATACTTTAATTCTAGTCTATACAGGAGCAGCTTTACCTCTGCTGATCCTATTTATAAATAACCCCCGCCCATTTTCTGAAGTAATAAATTATGAAATGATCGCCGATGAAATCGTACGGACTTTAGTTGGAAGCATTGGGCTGATTTTATCGGTGCCAATTACCACTTTTATTGCCTCAATGATTGCATCAAAAAAGTAAAGATAAGAAGAACATTCCAAGTGCAATCAAAACTATCGTCCCTCCGGTTGAAAGGTTAAGATAAAAAGAAATAGATAAAATTTGGTAAAATGGTTGATATGCAAATCTGGATATATTCTTTACTGAGTGTCACAATTGTCAGCCTCCTGTCCCTTTTGGGAGTTTTTACTTTGGGAATTAAAGAAAAAAGTCTCAATAAAATTCTTATTTATTTTGTCAGCTTTTCTGCCGGAGCTTTATTTGGTGATGTTTTTATCCATTTGATCCCGGAAGTTTTTAAAAACAACACAACAATTTATACCTCGATCTATTTTCTTCTGGGAATTTTTATTTCCTTTTTAATCGAAAAAATTATTTACTGGAAAGAGAATCACACTTCTTCAATTTTGGGAAATAAAATAAAACATTTCGTTTTTATGATCCTTTTTGGCGATGGTGTTCATAATTTTATTGATGGTTTGGCAATCGGCGCCAGTTTTTTAGTTAGTGTTCCCGTTGGTATTGCTACAAGTATCGCCGTTATCCTACACGAGATTCCTCATGAGATAGGTGATTTTGCGGCATTAATTCATGGGGGTTTGGATAAAAAACAAGCAATTTTTTACAATTTTGTTTCAGGATTAACAGCTATTTTTGGAACTATATTTGCTTTAGTCCTAAGTCAATATATCACTGGTATCAATAATTTTCTTATTCCTTTTGCCGCAGCCAATTTGATCTATATTGCCGGAACAAATTTAATTCCAGAACTTCATAAAGAAACCCAGCTAAAAAAAAGCGTTATCCAGATTTTTACTTTTATCTTAGGAATTGCTATCATGTACGGACTGTTAATAGTTGGATAAAACAATGAATAAAAACACCATAATAATCTCGATCGTTTCTGTACTCGGCACTTTTTTGCTTCTTTACGGCGTCTATAAACTAATTAACCAACCTGTAATTACCGATTTCCCTCAAACTAAAGAATTAAGAGCTAGTGACCATATTAAATGGTCGACTGACAAAAAAAATATTTTGGTTGAATATAGCGACTTTCAATGCCCGTCCTGTAAGGGTGCTCATGACTTTTTAAAAACTATTGAAGCTTCTGGTAGTGCTGATTTTGATATTACCAAAAAGGTTACTTTTGTATATAGATATTTTCCACTCTTCCAAATCCATGATAAGGCCAATATCTCGGCCTACGTAGCTGAAGCGGCAGGCATTCAAGGCAAATTCTGGGAGATGGCTAGCTTACTCTTTGATAACCAGCAAAGTTGGACAGGTAGTAAAGATGCCATGAACGAATATTTTATACAATATGCAAAACAATTAAAGCTTGATGTTGAAAAATTCAAAAAAGACTCCGATTCAAACGAAGTCAAAAGTCGTGTTGCTGAAGACTTGAGAGAAGCGGAACAAATGGGCGTTGACTCAACCCCGACCTTTTTCCTTAACGGTCAAAAAGTTGAAGTAAACTCATACGAAGAATTTAAAAGTAAATTAAAAAATCTTTAAGATATAAAGTGACTAATAATCAAATAATAATAAATAATCTTCTTATCAATTATTACTCTGTTTTATCGGATAAAAAATCTCCTGACAAGACTCTTGTTTTCCTCCATGGTTGGGGAGTCGATAGTAATCTTTGGTTTAAATTAATTCCTGAATTAACTAATAAAAATTATTCATTATATTTTTTGGATCTTCCTGGTTTCGGTCAATCTCAAGTTCCAAATAGTATCTATGACGTTGATGATTATAAAAAAATTGTATATGAGTTTGTCAGAAAAATAGGATTAAAAAAAATTAATTTAATCGGACATTCTTTCGGAGGCAGAATATCAATTAAGTTGGCTGCTGAAAATCCTGATTTTTTGGAAAAAATAATTTTGGTTGATACTGCTGGAATTGTTACTGCGTCAAAAATAAAAAAAATAACAGCGTTAATAGCCAAAGTTATTAGCCCAATTTTTAAGCCTAGTTTTATGCAGCCCCTTAGAAGAAAATTGTATTTTTTTATCGGTAGTGAGTATTTAGAAAATGAAAAACTTTCAAAAATATTTTCTAAAGTAGTTTCTGAAAATTTGACCCGTCTTTTAACGCTGATAAAAAAACCTACCTTGATTCTATGGGGGAAGAACGATAATGTAACCCCTCTTTATTATGGGGAATTAATGAATAAGCTTATCCCAAAATCAAAGCTTGTAGTTTTT